>CANSLE010000204.1 GCA_947647645.1 uncultured Microbacterium sp. | reverse complement strand
CGGGCCGACCCGCGGCGGGCTTGATGCCCACGTAGGCGTCTCCCCCGCTGCCGTTCCTTTCGCTGTCGAGCACCTGCGCGCTGGACAGTGCGGGACCCCCGAGCACGCCGACCGCCGCCGCAGCGACGCAGACCGCGCCCGCCCATCTGGCCGCCGACGTGGTCAGCGCGCCCGCCGCAGTCACGACCGCGCTGATGGCGACCAGGACGAGCATCGCAACGGCCAGCGCCGGCGGCATCCCGACCTCGACGGCGAGCACGATCGCCCACGCTCCCTGACAGAGGACCAGCGCCGGGAGCACCCACCGCCTCCGACGGTACGAGGACGTCCGCATTCGGACGGCCTCCGTCACCCCGAACGCCGAGAGCAGCGCGAGCTGCACCCCGATCGCCGCGAGGTATGCCGTATGGGGCATGTGCGCCGCCGACAGGATCGCGGCCCCCGTCACCAGCCACACGGTCACGACCACGAACGTCGCGCGCCGGGTGCGCTCCCCGGCAGCGTGGGCCGCGGCGCGTCTCCGTCGCACCCAGGACCAGATCCCGAGTCCGATACCGAAGAGCGCAGCGGGGTACAACCAGCCGATCTGGGTGACGTACACGGGGTCGAGGAGCTTCGCCACCGATCCCCCGGGCCCGGCGCTGCTCGATGCGCCGCCACCGCTGTGCACGGCCCCGGCGACGGCGTTCGGCACGAGTCGGTCGATGCCGTTGTAGCCGAAGACCATGGCGAACACGTCGTCGTCGGTCGATCCGTCGACGAAGGGGCGGGATGCCGCGGGCACGAGCTGCATCATCACGATCCATGAGAGGGAGAACGCGACGGCGCTCCCGATCAGGATCCCGCTGCGTCCCACCCGAGAGCGCCACGTGCCGCCGACCGCGAGGAGCGTGCCGACCAGCATGGCGGGGAGCACGAACCACGCCTGCATCATCTTGGCCTGGAATCCGACGCCGATGAACAGCCCGGCCAGCAGCAACGGCCATGCGCGCGCCGTCAGCATCGCGCGCTGCCACCAGAGCAGCGCGACCGCCAGTGCCATGGTCAGCAGGCCGTCCTCCATCGGGTGCGCGAACATGGAGACGAAGATCGGCGTGGACGCCGTCGCGCCCGCCGCCACGAGCCCGCCGACGCGACCGAGCCAGCGCAGGCCGATCAGCGAACACGCGAACACCGTGATGAGCCCCTCGATCACCTGGGGCAGTGCGAGAGCCGACGTCGACATGCCGAACAGTCGCACGCTGAGTGCCTGCGGTACCGCGAAGCCGCTGAGCTTGTCCAGGCTGACCGTCGCGGCGGGGTCGAAGGCGCCGAACAGGAGCGCCTTCCCGGACTCGGACATCGACCGTGCCGAGGCCTCATAGAACGAGGAGTCGCCACCGCGGGCGAGATTCCACACGGTGAGGACGGCGAAGGCGAGGAGGATCGATGCGAGGGTGAGGCGGGCCCACCAGGGCTCGCGCCACCACCGCGCGAGGGCGGGTGTGTTCGGCACGATGGCGACGCTAGAGGCGCTTCCGCGGGCGGAGCACTGCGGGAGCTATCGAGAGGATGTGAACAGGGGCGCTCCTAGACGCCCTACGCGGGTGTCGCCGCCTCGGACAGCCGCCCGACGATGCGGTCACGACTGCTCACGCCCAACTTGCGCATGATGTTCAGGACGTGACTCTCGACGGTCCGCACGCTGAGAACGAGGTGAGCGGCGATGTCCCGATTGCTCATCCCGGAGGCCACCAGCTCTGCGACCTCGCGCTCACGCGTGGTCAGGAGGGCGAGCCAGATGCCGAAGCGCGAGACATTCACCGTCCGCCCCGACAGCTGAGCGCTCAGCAGAGCCTCTGCGCGCTCCGCGTCGTCCGTGAGGTCGGTCGCCCCGTCCTCGTTCGCCCAGTCGCGCGCACGTCGATAGGCGGCCATGGCGAGTCCGTACCGTCCGGCGCCCTCCAGCTCGCGTCCGGCGGCCAGGACAGCCCGCGGATCACGCTCCGACAACGCCCGCAGATAGTCTCCTTGCCGCGCGAGCACGGTGGTCTCGGGGACCTCCCGAAGAAGACGATCGACCTCCGCCAGGCGGCCCGCGTCGAAGACGATCTCCACCGACGCCAGCATCTGCAGCTGCGCCGCGAAGGCGGCGCCACGCGCGGCGAGGTCGAGGGCGTCGTCCCACAGGATGTCGGCGGCTTCCTGCTGCTGCCCGTGAGCCAACGCCGACATCGCATCGAGCCAGGCCAGCGACCCGCCTGGAAGCGCACCGCTCGGTGACCCGTTGGTGCGCGCGACCGACACGTATTTCGCGGTGAGATCGACCTGACCTTGGGAGGCGGCGCGGACGGTGGCCGCCATGAGGATCGCGTTGCGAGCGCCGGGCGGAAGGGGCGCGATCGCCCCGATCGACAGAGCCATGTCGACCGTGTCTCCGAGCTCGTCCATGTCGCCCATGTGCAGGAAGCAGTAGGACAGACCGATCGAGAAGGTGTAGAGCGCGTCGACGTCGAGCAGGCCGCGTGCCTCTTCCCAGCCGTCGACGAGCTCGCGGTGGCCCGCGGTCAGCGCCCCGCGGGCAAGCTGTGCCATCGCGGCGAGGACACGAGGGAATGCACGTTCGCGCCGCGGGTCCAGCTCGTGAAGGTCGGCGTAGGCGCGATCGACGTCCGCGAGTCGGCCGGTGATGACGAAGACGTGCATCTGGGCCTCCAGGAGCGCGATCTGCACACTGTCGGGCATTCCGTCCGCGATGCCCAGCGCCGCTTCGAAGGCCACCGGGACCGAACGGAGGTCCGCGAGGATCGAGATCCGCGCCGCGTCGAGGATCCGCCCGTAGACGGCGAGCTCGGCGCTCTGCTCCTCGAGGAAGGCGACGGCCTCGTCGACTGCGCCGAGGCCGTAAGCCATCCACAGACCGCGGATACGGTGGTACTCCGCGCGCGAGGCGATGTCGCCCGCGTACGAATCGGTCTCCTCGAACACGCGACGGATGAGTTCGACGCCCTCTTCCAGCGTCGATCGCGTCAGCGACTCGACATAGCTGGTAGCGGTCCGCACATTGGGGCCGTTCTCCCATTCGAATGCGCTGAGCAATCGCTTGGTGTTCGCGCTCTCACGCAGCATCCCCGCGAACAGGGCATGCCTCGTCTCCGCTTCCGGCTCTCCCGTCCACGTCGCCGCGGCCTCCGGCACCACTCGCCCGTCTCCGAGCGCCGCGACGATCCTCTCCGTCAGGCGGATCCGGCGTGACGACAGTGTGTCGTGACGGAAGTAGCTGACGAACAGCGGCGGTATCACCGACACGAGGTTGCTGGGCACTGCACGCACGAACGCGATCATGCCGCGCTCCTCCAGGAACTCCAGCGTGTCCCAGTCGACGAGCCGTCGCACCGCATCGACATCCGCCGGACCGATCATCGCGATGATCTCCAACGCGTCCCGCGTCGCCGCGTCGAGCTCCTCCAGGTGCATCTCGACGACGCTGCGCAAGCTCGGACTCCACAGCTCGCCCACCGCGGTCCACACGCCATCGGCCAACCTGGCGAGGCTGCCGTCTTGCCGACCGGCGTCGACAAGTGCCAGCGAGAGGCCGACGTTGCCGCCGCATTTCGCGTAGATGCGTCGGGACGTCGCGTCGTCCACCGGTCCGCCCAGGCGGCTGGAGATGACCTCGTCGAGGTCCTCGAACCGCAGCGGAAGCAGGTCGATCGCCGAGGTGGCGGCCAGGGTGGATGCCGGCAGGCCGGACGGCGTGTGGCGCGCACCGAGGCCCTGCAAGCGCGAGATGACCACGGGCACGCCCGTCTCGCTGCGGACGAATTCGATCACGCCCCACGAGGCTTCGTCGAGATCGTTCCAGTCATCGAGGAAGAACACGGTGCGTTCCGCGCGGACACGGGCCATCACCTGGCGTGCCACGTCATCGATGATCGCTCCGAGTCCGCGGGCCGGTACCGAGTCCACCAAACCGGAGAGCGCGATCGACGCGAACGGGTTCGGGCGTAGCGAGGCGACGCCACGGATGGTGTGGACGGTCCAATCCGATGACTCCAGGCGCATCGCGAGCGCGTTGAGGAAGGCCGTCCTTCCACTGCCCCGACTCCCGACGACGTCGATGCTGAGCCCTGCTTCGACCAGACTCTGCGCCTTGGCGAGGCTACGCTCGCGTCCTCTCACGTTCCGGATCTCACCCCTTCTGCCCCGTGGCCACCCGGGTGTCACGCTAGCACCTCAGACCCGTCGTGCACACGACACCGATGCGCCGCTTCGCGCACCGATGCCCTACGCATCGAGGACAGTCGCTGCGCAGGCCAGGCAGAGCACGCGACGCGAGCCCAGGCGCCCGCGGATCTCGACCCGGGGATCTGAGTGCGGGATCGTCTCCTCGCACTCCCCGCAGACGCGGCGCCGCCGCCACATGGCCAGCAGGAGCACCGACCCGAGCAGCAGGAGCGCTGCACCGACCCCCAACGCCAGCCAGGGGGGCACGCCACCGGTGCGGGGAAGGGCGCTGGGGGTGTCGCCCCGCATGTCGACCGTCACATCGATCAGCTGCAGCGATGTCGACGCGGCACCCAGGGCGCGCGAACTCTCCACGCCATGGGCCATCTCGAAGCCGAGCATGATGCGCGCAGACTCACCGCGAGTGAGGGCGGACTGTCCCAGTTCGATGCGGTCGTTGCGGGCAAGGTCTGCGAACGTGCCCCTGCCGGTGACACCGTTGACCTCCCAGAACAGCGTCACATCCGACCCGAACTCGGGATTGCGGGCGTCGGGCGGGACCTCCCGGCGCAGAGCGAGAGTCACGGTCATGGCGCCCGGCCCCGGCCCGCCGTTGACGACCTCGAGCGTGCGCTGGACACGATCGCCGGGGACAGCGATGCGGTCGCCGATGAATCCCAACTCAGCGCGGGCATACTCACGTCCCTGCCAGTCCAGGTTCACGGCCGGACCCTCCCATTGCGCTGGGATCGTTCCGTTGTG
>CANSLE010000203.1 GCA_947647645.1 uncultured Microbacterium sp. | reverse complement strand
TCGACCTCCTGCGCGCGAGCGCGCAGGAGCATCGCCGCGCGGCACGCACCGAAGGACGCCTGCGCGCGGCGCGGCTGGGAGCGCGGCTGCTCCTGCCGATGGGTGTGTGTACGCTGCCCGCCTTCATCCTTCTCGGCGTCGCGCCCCTGATGATCTCGGTGCTGAGCGGCTCGGCGCCGGTGCTGGGGGCGCCGCCGTGATGCGGCGCCCCGCCGATCGTCGACGGCTCATCCGTCGTCGCCCGTGCCCACCGTCCACACGCAGAAAAGGAGTCCAGATGTCCTTCCCATCATTCACTGCTCACCACGTCGCCAGCAGGCCGGCTGTCCCGCCCCTGCCGCGGTTCACCGCGCGGCGCGCCCGATCGCTGTACAACGACGAATCGGGCGCGGCGACGGCCGAATACGCCGTCGCCACGATCGTCCGACCCCGCGCGCCTACTGGCGTTCTCGCCGGTCCTCCCGCCTTTCGCCTTCAACTCGACCGTCGCCCGGAGCGAAGCGGCTTAGCCGCCCCAAAGCCCCCGGCGGCTGTCTGTCGTCGGGTTCACCCAGGGTCGCGAGGCCCGCCCAGAAACGCCCAGGAGGGCATCATGACAAACAGCAAGTCACTGGTCGACGCGATCGTGAAGTTCCGCGCCGCGACCACCTCGGCGGTCAACTTCCACGACCCCGACCTCACGAACAGCGCGATCACCCGTCGACGCCACGAGCGCGTGATGCAAGCGCGCAGCGAACTGCTCAAGGCGCTGCCGTCGCAGCCGGAAGCCCCGAAGGTGAACCGTGAGACGGCACTCGCGGGTCGCGCTCCCAAGTCCGTTGATCAGGTCGCGATGATCCAGCAGGAGTTCTCCATCGTGGAGCGTCTTCTCGCGGCTGGTCAGCCGATCGAGCAGATCATCCTGAACTCGTCGCCCGCCCGGCTTGATGCGATCTTGGCTCACGCCGAGATCCTCCCGTCGACGCTGCGCTCAGCCGACCCGACAGCGGTCGCCGAGGCGGTGCGGGAGCGGGTGTTCGAGCGGCTCGTCGAGACGGGCGACCCCGAAGCCGTGATGGCACGGGATGCGCAGCTGGCCCACGGCCGCCAGGTCGCGTGGCGTGAGGTGATCACCGGGAACATCGAGGGCGACCGCTACGGTCGCGGACTCGCCGCGCTGCACCGCACGGATCCCGAAGGGTTCGAGGCGCTCGCGGCCACGGCCTCGGACCCGGTGACTGCTGCTGACACCGGCGAGCGGGTCCGCCACCTGGACCGCGTGTTCGGTGTCGGCGTGTCGACGGCGGGTGACTGATCGTGCCGGTTGGTGTGAAGACGCCGCCCGAGGTCGCCTCTCAGATCGTCGCGCTGGCTCGGGAGGGCAAGTCTCGGCGCGAGGTGGTGGCCGAGACGGGTGTCAGCTTGCAGGCGGTCTCTCGGATTGTGCGGGAGGCGGGCGTCGTCTGGGGTCGCGTCAACTCCGGCGCGAACGGTACTCCGGAGGCAATGGCGAAGGCCCGAGGCGTCCAATCCGAGTACGCGCGCAACCGGCGGGCGCGACTCTCCGAGCGGATTCTCGATGAGACAGAGCGCACTCTCGACCTGATGTCGAAGTGCGTGCTCCCGCGTGACCGGTCGTTGCTGGCGCAGGCGCTCCGTCATCAGTCGGGAGCGTATGCGGACCTGACTCAAGCCGATCTGAACGCGGCACCCGACATGTCCCACCTGGATTCGATGTTCGGGATGCTGCTGGTGCAGTTCCAGCAACTCAGCGTCACTGTCCCGCCCGACCAAGGCACCTTCGAGGAGTAGACGCTCGGCGTTGGCGACCCCTGGTCCTACAGACCGGGGGTCGCCTCGTGCTCTGTTCCGGCAGACCACACCGATACTGTCGGGAGAGCCTTGATCGCAGCTTCCGCGTCTCGTGCATTTTTCTCACCGGTTCTCCAAAGGAGCAATATGTGCGCAGCTTCGTGGTACTGCACTACGCGTTGCTCATAATTGCGACCATCTCCCTTGCTCGTGGTCAGCAAAGCGATGACGGCCCAGAGCGGCCCATCCTCGCCCACTGCTGCCATTATCGCGACCCTGGTAGCAGACAGAAGTTCGTCGATCACAAGATGTGGAGGTGGTGCTGTGACTGATGGGTTACGCAGCGTCGACGCGAGTAAGAACGCTTCATACGCGCCTCCGTACGTTCCGAGCAGCCGTATGACGTCTGCCACAGCCGAGTCCAGCCGGTCCCGCTTCGCCTGTGTAGCCTCGCGATTTCGCAGGTTAAGGGCGAACAGCCATGCGGCGAATGCGCCCACCACGGCGCCTGCGAGCGCACCCACCAACGATGCTACGAGCGTCCCCATGAAGTCCACTTTCTGAGAGTAGCGCCGGGGACAGAACCCGCCACCGACCGCGTCGGAGGCTGATCCGCCCCGGTATTTGACCATCTGTCAGCGACGACGTGTCGCATTGTGCGACCGATTTCTGCCTGGTTGCGTTCGCCCGCGAACGCACACCGGAGGAGCAGAAATGGCCATGGATCTGGGCACCCTCGTCGCGAAGGTCGATGTCGACGATGGGGAGTTCGACAAGAAGACGTCGAGTTGGTCGCAGCGCGGTGCCGCCGTCGCATCGGCCTTCGGCAACCTCGCGGCCAACGCGATCTCCTCCACCGCGTCCGTCCTCGCGGACTACGTCGGCGAGGCGATGGTGGCGTCGGACGCCACGGACAAGTTCAAGAAGACCCTGTCCTTTGCGGGTCTGGACGACTCCGCTATCGCCACACTCACTGCCTCCGTGCAGGCGTACGCAGACCAGACGGTCTACTCCCTGTCCGACATCCAGAACATCACCGCCCAGCTGACCGCGAACTCGATCCCCGGCGCGGATGGTCTGGCGATGGCGCTCGGCAACCTCAACGCGATTGCCGGTGGTAACGCCGAGACCTTCGGTCGCGTGGGCATGGTGCTGACCCAGACTGCTGGTGCGGGCAAGCTCACCACGGAGAACTGGAACCAGCTGGCCGAGGCGATTCCGGGCGCGTCCGGGTCCCTGATGAACGCGCTCCTGCAGGCGGGTGCGTACACCGGTAACTTCCGCGACGCGATGGCCAAGGGCGAGATCACCGCGGAAGAATTCAACGCGGCGCTCCTGAAGGTCGGGACCGATCCGATCGCGGTCGAAGCCGCGAAGAGCACCACGACGTTCGAGGGTGCCGCGGGGAACCTCTCCGCGACTATCCAGAGCCGTCTGGTGCAGGCCCTCGACATGATTAAGGGACCGCTGACCGACTTTCAGAACGGGTTGGCGTGGCTCGTCGACAACCTCGATGACTTCACGCCTCTGCTCGCGGGTGTCGGCGCCGCGATCCTCGTCGGACTCGCACCGGCCATCTGGGCGGCGGTAACGGCAACCGCAGCTTGGACGGTTGCCCTCCTTGCCAACCCGATGACCTGGATCATCCTCGGGGTGGTCGCCCTCGTCGCCGCGATCGTCTGGCTCATTCAGAACTGGGACACCGCAGTCGCGTGGATCACGGACGCGTGGGGCGGCTTCATCGACTGGGTCACCTCAGTGATCGACGGGTTCGTCGGCTGGTGGAACGGCATCTGGTCCGCAGTCGGCGCCTGGATCACCGATGTGTGGAACGGCTTCACCGACTGGATCAAGTCTGTCTGGGACGGGTTCATCACCTGGGTGGTGCAAATCGTCGTCGGCTACCTCAGCTTCTGGATCAACACCTGGACGCAAGTCGGCACCTTCATTACCGACGTGTGGAACGGGTTCGTCGGCTTCATCCAGAGCGTCTGGAACGGGTTCATCGACTGGATCATGGGCGTCCTGATTGGGTACGTCGGCTTCTGGCTCGGAATCTGGAACAGCGTCCGAGACGGTGCCGTGAACGTGTGGACCGGGATCATCGCCTGGTTCCAGGGGATTCCTGCCGCAATCAAGGGCGTGTTCGACGGCGCGGTCGGGTGGCTATACGACATCGGGCGCAACGTCGTCCAGGGCTTCTGGGACGGTCTCAAGTCGATCTGGGAATCCGTCTCGGGCTGGTTCCAGTCGACATTCGGCGGCGTGGTCGACATGGTCGCAGGGATCTTCGGCATTCACTCGCCCTCCCGGGTGTTTCACGGCTTCGGCGTCAACATCGGCCAGGGCCTGATCGACGGACTCGCCGCCATGGGACCCGGTGTGCAGGACGCCTTCATCGACTTGAATACTGTCCCGACTGACACTGGCCTGTTCTCGGGCCGGTTCGCAGGGGCCGGCAGTAGCTCGGTGGACAACACTCGAAACATCACTGTTCAGATGTTCGAACCACAACATCCCGATGCGAGCGAGCAGGTCATCGAGGCGCTCGGCTCGCCGCGCATCGCCGCCTGATGGGCGACATTCCCGGTCGGAGGGCCGCACGACCTCTGCCCGCGGACGCCTCTTCCGTGAACTCGCACGCCGCTGACGCGCTCCAGGCCCCGCAAGACCCCAAGAGGTCGACGGAGACGCCTTCGGAGCCCGCGCCGAGTACGTCGGAGACCGACAGGCTGCTCGCGCAGGTCGTCGCGGCGCACACACAGTCCGACGACGCTATCGACGCATACGACAGCTTGAATAACGCAATCCTGCTCGCTCGGGAAGGCGGCAATGAGGTGCCGTGCCTCGGGGCAGGGCGAGAGGCTTGGACCTCAGATGACCCAGTCGATCAAGAGCTGGCCGCGGACCTCTGTCTTCTCTGCCCGGTGTTCGAGCGCTGCCAGACATACGCGGAGACGGCGCACCCGCAGTCTGGAACATGGGCGGGCATGACAAGGTCACCCGCGCGCTCACCGAGAGTGTTGACTCGTCACCCGCGAATCGTCATCGCTGCCAAGACCCCCGCACCCGACGGTGGCCGTGCCTGCACGTGCGGATGCGGCGGCCACACCCGCGGTGGTCGCTACCTACCAGGCCACGACAGCCTGTGACTTGCTCCGATAGATGACGCGTTCTTCGCGACGGTGAATGTCGCGTC
>CANSLE010000202.1 GCA_947647645.1 uncultured Microbacterium sp. | reverse complement strand
CCGGCAGGACGGGACGGATCGGCGTCGGTCAGGGCGTCGCCCACGCGTCGCGGAGGGCGGCGCGGGCGAGGGCGAGGGCCTCGTCGGGGTCCAGTCGGAGCGCGCGGATCTGCGCGGCGAACGTGGATGCCGCCCGCTGTGCCTCGCGGAGCGCGGCGTCTCCCTGCGGCGCGACGAACGTGCCGTTGCGTCCGCGGGTCTCGATGATCCCGGCGGCTTCCAGTTCGCGGTAGGCGCGTGCGACCGTCCCGGGCGCGACCCCGAGGTCCTCGGCGAGTCGCCGCACGGTGGGCAGCCGCGTGCCCGGCGCGAGCTCGCCGTCGTTGACGTCATCGATGAGCTGACGGCGCAGCTGCTCGAAGGGGGCGACGGCGGAGGCCGGGTCGATGACGATCATGCTGTGCTCCCGACGGGGACGTGGATGCCGTGTGGATACAGGCGATGAGGAAGAAAGGCTCCCGCGGCGGGGTACACCGCGGACAGCGGGAGCTGAGCCATGACCGAGATCGTGAAGCACCACCCGGCCACGTTGTCGTCCCCCGAGAACGCGACGGCCACGGCGAGGGCGACGGCCGCGATCGACAGGATCGCGGCGCTCTGGCGGCATCCGTTGAGGGCGGCCAGCCGCAGAGCGTCGTCCCAGGCCAGCTCGAGCTCCGAGCCGACGGGTTGAGGCCGAGCGAGGATGCGTCCCTCGAGCAGCGGCAGGACGATCGAGGTGACCAGCGCGAGCGCGGCGACCACGATCGCGAGTGCGGCGAGAGAGGGCCGGGCGACACCGCCGCGGACGAGTTCCCAGAGCACCCACACGCCACCGACGGCAGCTCCCGCCGCCAGGACCCACGTCAGCGTGCGGGGAACGGCTGCGAGGTAGTCGCGGACGGTCGTCCTTCGCGAACGCGCGACGCGGGGCATCCCGAGCGAGGGTGCGGAGAGGCGTTCGTGGAGCGCCGCGGACGTCGTCGTGACGAGCGTGGTGACGAGCAGCACGGGCAGAAAGACGGCGAGCGGAAACATGGGGCTGAGCCCCAGCGGAGTGAGCAGGAGCACTCCGCTCAGACCCGCCGCGCCGGCGATGGCGGCGGACTCCGTGGTCCGCCTTCGTCTCATGGAATCCTCGAGAGCGCGGACGGACGTCATCGGGACGGGCAGCCCGGCGCGCTCCGCGAATCGGGCGAGAGAGCGTTGTCCGCCTGCCGGGGAGCGTGCGCCGACCACCGCGGCGATAGCGAACCCCGCGGCGATCAGGGCGAGGAGGGCACCGAAGCCCACTCGCACCCCCTCCGCCCCGGTCATACGTCCTTCGTACCGCAGCTCGTCCCAACGTGTCAACACAAACTACGCGGGCTGAGCCCGCGTGCCGCAGCATCCGCCCGGGCGGGCCCGACCTAGACTTGACGAGCCATGATTCGACCCGACCTGAGCCTGCCGATCCCCGAGGACATCACCGCCGCCCACTTCATCGGGATCGGGGGATCGGGCATGTCCGGTCTCGCCGGCATGTTCCTGGACCGCGGCATCCGGGTGTCCGGCTCTGACCGCGCCGACAGCGCGTCCCTTCGGGCCCTGGCGGCGCGCGGCGCGATCGTCCACATCGGACACGACGCGGCGAACCTGCCCGGCGATGTCGACGCCGTGATCCACACCGGCGCGATCTGGCCCGAGAACCCCGAGTTCCTCCTCGCGAAGGAGCGCGGCCTGCACGTCATCCATCGCTCCCAGGCCTTGTACTGGCTCATCGGCGGAAGCCGCCTCGTGAGCGTGGCCGGCGCCCACGGCAAGACGACCTCCACCGGCATGATCGTCACGGCGCTGCGCGCGCTGGGCACGGCCCCGACCTTCGTCAACGGGGGAGTGATCGCCGACCTCGGCGTCTCCAGCGGCAGCGGCTCCGACGAGCTGTTCGTCATCGAGGCCGACGAGTCCGACGGCACGTTCCTCCTCTACGACACCTCGGTCGCGCTGATCACCAACGTCGACCCCGATCATCTCGACCACTGGCAGTCCCGCGACGCGTTCTACGACGGGTTCGTGCGTTTCGGCGACGCCGCCCGCGAGGCCGTCGTCATCTCCGCAGACGACGCGGGCGCCCGCCGCGTGGCCGCCCGGCTGGCTCATCCCGCGATCGTGACGTTCGGGGAGGATGCCGCGGCGGACGTGCGCGTCGGCGACATCGTGACGGACGGGCCGGTCTCGTTCTCGCTGACCCATGGAGGGCAGACGGTCGCGGGCCGGCTGTCCGTGCCGGGCGCCCACAACGCGGTCAACGCGGCCGGGGCGGTCGCCGTGCTCCTCACCCTCGGCTTCGCGCTCGAACCGGCGCTGCGTGCCGTCGAGCGCTTCGGTGGGACGGTGCGCCGTTTCGAGCTGCACGGGGTGGAACGCGGTGTCAGCGTCTATGACGACTACGCCCACCACCCGACGGAGGTCGCCGCGGCCCTCGTCGCCGCACGAAGCGTCGTCGGAGCGGGCAGGATCATCGCGATCCAGCAGCCGCACACCTATTCGCGAACGCAGGAGATGTACCGCGAGTTCGCCGAGGTGCTCGAGACCCACGCCGACCACACGGTCATGCTCGACGTCTACGGGGCCCGGGAGGATCCGGTTCCCGGTGTCACCGGTGCGCTCGTGAGCGGCGCGTTCCGCGATCCGGCGAACGTCCATTTCGTCGCGGACTGGCAGGAGGCCGCCGACTACACCGCCGCCGTCGCGCGCGAGGGCGACTACGTCATCACGCTCGGCTGCGGGAACGTGTACCAGATCATCCCGCAGGTCCTCGAGGCGCTTGCTGCGCCGAAGGCCGAGGCATAGCCCATGCGTCGGCCGACGCCGCTCCCGGCGCCGGAGCAGGATCCGTCGGAGCGTCGCGCGATCCGCGAGGACATCGACCCGCCCGTGCGGCGGCTCGAGCCCCCACGGTCCGGAACCGCCGCGGGCGATGCGGCCGCCTCCGTCGACGACAACGCCACGGCGCCGGTCATGCCGCTGTGGGTGTCATCACCCGAGACGACCGCCCTGCGCCGACCCGTCCCCGGGGATGGCGGCCGTGAGGGTGTCGAGGAGGCGGCAGAGGAAGCCGGATCCATCGGTGTCCGCGACGTCTGGTCGGCCGCGCGGGCGCGACGGCGCGCACTGCGCGCAGAGGTCCGGCGCTTCACGGCGCGTCAGCGGCGTCGGCGGATGACCTGGCTCGTCGTCGGGTCCGCCGTCCTGCTCCTCGTGCTCGGCACGCTGGGGGCCGCGTACAGCCCGCTCTTCGCCGTGCAGAAGGTGAGCGTCGCAGGCACGTCGACTCTCGATGCCGCGACCGTCGAAGCCGCCCTGTCGGGCCAGCTCGGCACGCCGCTGCCGCTCGTCGACTCCTCCGCCGTGAAAGCGGCCCTGGTGGCTTTCCCGCTCGTGGAGTCGTACACGCTCGAGGCGCGACCGCCCCACGAACTCATCGTCCGGGTCGTCGAACGCACTCCGGTGGGGTCGATAGAGACCCCCGCGGGCTACGCCCTCGTCGACGCCGCCGGCGTCGTGCTCTCCACGACGCCGCAGCCGCCCGCCGGCCATCCGGTGGTCACCGTGCCGGGCGGGCTCTCCTCGCCGGCATTCGCGGCCGTCGGCACCGTCTTCCGTGCGCTTCCCGTGGACATCCGCTCGCAGGTCACCGCGATGACGGCGACGTCGGCCAATGACGTGACGCTCACCCTTGGCGGCACCAGAGCCACGGTGGTCTGGGGCAACGCCGACGATTCGCCGCTCAAGGCGAAGAACCTCGCGGCCATCATGCGCGCGCGTCCGGGAGCCACGAGCTATGACGTGTCCTCTCCGAGCGCCATCGTCGTCCGCTGACCTCGGCATCCGCACGCGTTTCTCCGCGACACGCCCCGCGCCTGGCCGATGCGGGCGCCGCTGCCGCATACCTTCAATCAAGGAATTGCATACTGAGCAATTCTTTAAACCTCAACTAGAGGTTCAAGGTTTAGCAGTCAGGGTTCGGGACACAATGGAGGCCGGCATGAGCCAGAACCAGAACTACCTCGCGGTGATCAAGGTCGTGGGTGTGGGTGGCGGCGGCGTGAACGCCGTCAATCGGATGATCGAGCTCGGACTGCGAGGTGTCGAGTTCATCGCGGTGAACACCGACGCGCAGGCGTTGCTGATGAGCGACGCCGACGTCAAGCTCGACGTGGGCCGGGAGCTGACCCGCGGCCTCGGCGCGGGCGCCGACCCGGAGGTCGGTCGGCGCGCCGCCGAGGACCACGCGGAGGAGATCGAAGAGGCCCTCGCGGGCGCGGACATGGTCTTCGTGACCGCGGGCGAGGGTGGCGGTACGGGCACCGGTGGTGCTCCGGTGGTCGCGCGCATCGCCAAGTCGATCGGCGCGCTCACCATCGGTGTGGTGACGAAGCCGTTCAGCTTCGAGGGCCGTCGTCGCCAGAGCCAGGCCGAGGCGGGGGTGTCGAAGCTGAAGGAAGAGGTCGACACGCTCATCGTCGTGCCGAACGATCGGCTCCTGGAGATCAGCGACCGCGGCATCTCGATGATCGAGGCGTTCGCCACGGCCGACCAGGTGCTCCTCGCCGGTGTGCAGGGCATCACCGATCTCATCACGACGCCCGGACTCATCAACCTCGACTTCGCCGACGTGAAGAGCGTCATGCAGGGCGCCGGTTCCGCCCTCATGGGCATCGGCTCCGCGCGCGGCGCCGATCGTGCCATCAAGGCGGCGGAGCTCGCGGTCGAGTCTCCGCTGCTGGAAGCGTCGATCGAAGGCGCACATGGCGTCCTGCTGTCGATCCAGGGCGGGTCGAACCTCGGCATCTTCGAGATCAACGATGCGGCGCAGCTGGTGAAGGAAGCGGCTCACCCCGAGGCCAACATCATCTTCGGCACGGTCATCGACGACACGCTCGGCGACGAGGTCCGCGTCACGGTCATCGCCGCCGGTTTCGACGGGGGCGAGCCGCAGGCGCGCATCGAGCCGATCACGGCCGCGCGTCCGGCCGCAGCGGCTCCCGTGCTGCCGGCCGTGCCCGCCGCG
>CANSLE010000201.1 GCA_947647645.1 uncultured Microbacterium sp. | reverse complement strand
TGCTGGTGTTCGCCAAGGGCGACAAGGCCGACGAGGCCCGCGCCGCCGGCGCGGCCGCCAGGCCTCCGGCTCCGATCACGCCGACGAAGGCGAACTGCGAGCCGCCGGTGAACATGACGAGGCTGAGGATGCAGGTCTGCCACACGTCGAGGCCGGATGCCACGGACAGCGCCCCGAAGGACACGCCGTAGGCGCTCGTGGCGAGGACCACGCTGAGCCCCTCGCGCCACGCCCGCCGCTCGGCGGCGGTGCGGGGGGACGCGGCATCCATGGTCCTCATCTTGGATCGAGGAGGATCGTTCGTCAAACCGAACGATTGTTTGCGATACTGAACGACATGGACACCCTCGGTCCCCGCATCTCCCGGGCGCTCCGTCAGGAGCGCGAACGGGCGGGTCTCAGCGTCTCCGAGCTCGCGCGACGTGCGGGCCTGGGGAAGGCGACCGTCTCGCAACTCGAATCCGGCACCGCGAACCCGAGCGTCGAGACGCTCTGGGCCGTGGCGACGGCGATGGGTGTCCCCTTCGCGGTGTTCGTCGAGGAGCCCGACGACGCTCCGACCCTCATCCGCGCGCGGGAGGGCAGCGGCATCCGCGCCAGCGAGGCGGCCTACGAGGCCCTGCTGCTGGCTTCCGGCGCCCCGCGGTCGCGGAGCGACCTCTACCTGCTGCGGGCCGAGCCGGGGATGCCGCGGTCTTCACTCCCCCACGCGCCGGGCACGATCGAGCATGTGGTCCTCGTCTCGGGATCGGCACTGGTCGGACCGACCGACGCGCCCATCGAGCTCGGTCCCGGAGACTACCTCCGCTACCGTGGGGACGCTCCGCACGTGTTCGAGGCGTTGCAGGGCGCGACGTCGGCCGTGCTGGTCAGCGAGGTGCGCTGACGAGACGCCGGTCCCCGATCAGGCCCCCGCGTCCTGACGCTTCGCCCGGGACGCGGCACGGCCACGCTCGGTCGCATCCAGCACGACCTTGCGGATCCGGACCTTCTCGGGGGTGACCTCGACGCATTCGTCGTCGCGGGCGAACTCGAGCGACTCCTCGAGGGTCAGCACACGCGGCGGCGTCATCGACTCGAAGGAGTCCGAGGTCGACGACCGCATGTTCGTCAGCTTCTTCTCCTTCGTGATGTTGACGTCCATGTCGTCGGCGCGCGAGTTCTCGCCGATGACCATGCCCTCGTAGACCTCTTCGGTGGGCTGCACGAAGAAGCTCATGCGCTCCTGCAGGGCGATCATCGCGAACGGGGTGACGACACCCGAGCGGTCGGCGACGATCGAGCCGTTCTGGCGGGTCGAGATCGCGCCCGCCCACTCGTCGTAGCCGTGAGAGATGGCATTCGCGATACCGGTGCCGCGCGTGATCGTGAGGAACTCGCTGCGGAAGCCGATGAGGCCGCGCGACGGAACGACGAACTCCATGCGGACCCAGCCGGTGCCGTGGTTGGTCATGGTGTCCATCCGGCCCTTGCGGGCCGCCATCAGCTGCGTGATCGCGCCCAGGTGCTCCTCGGGGGCGTCGATCGTCAGGTGCTCGAAGGGCTCGGTGAGCTTGCCGTTCTCGTCGCGACGCGTGACGACCTGCGGCTTGCCGACGGTGAGCTCGAAGCCCTCGCGGCGCATGTTCTCGACGAGGATGGCGAGAGCGAGCTCGCCTCGGCCCTGCACCTCCCAGGCGTCGGGGCGCCCGATGTCGACGACCTTGAGCGAGACGTTGCCGATGAGCTCGCGGTCGAGACGGTCCTTGACCATGCGCGCGGTGAGCTTGTGGCCCTTGACCTTGCCCATGAGCGGCGACGTGTTCGTGCCGATCGTCATCGAGATCGCGGGATCGTCGACCGTGATGGCCGGCAGCGGGCGCACGTCCTCGGGGTCGGCGATCGTCTCACCGATCGTGATGTCCTCGATGCCGGCGATGGCGACGATGTCGCCGGGGCCGGCCGACTCCGCGGGGTAGCGCTCGAGCGCACGGGTCTTCAGCAGCTCGGTGATCCGCGCGTTCGAGTGCGAGCCGTCGTGACGCACCCAGGCGACCGTCTGCCCCTTCTTCAGCGTGCCGTTGAACACGCGCAGCAGCGCCAGGCGACCGAGGAAGGGCGACGAGTCGAGGTTGGTGACCCAGGCCTGCAGCGGCGCCTCGTCGTCATACGCGGGGGCGGGGACGTGCTCGAGGATCGCCTCGAACAGCGGCTCGAGATCGTCGTTGTCGGGCAGCTCGCCGTTGGCGGGACGATTGCGCGAGGCGGCGCCGGCACGACCCGATGCGTAGACGACGGGAACGTCCAGGAGCGCGTCGACGTCGAGGTCGGGGACGTCGTCGACGAGGTCGCTGGCGAGGCCCAGCAGCAGGTCGTGGGCCTCTTCCTCGACCTCAGCGATGCGGGCGTCCGGGCGATCGGTCTTGTTGACGAGCAGGATGACCGGCAGCTTCGCCTCGAGCGCCTTGCGCAGCACGAAACGGGTCTGCGGGAGGGGACCCTCGGAGGCGTCGACCAGCAGGACGACGCCGTCGACCATCGACAGACCGCGCTCGACCTCGCCGCCGAAGTCGGCGTGGCCCGGGGTGTCGATCACGTTGATCGTGACCGGCACGTCGCTGTGCAGGCCGTTGTAGGTGATCGCCGTGTTCTTCGCGAGGATCGTGATGCCCTTCTCGCGCTCGAGGTCGTTCGAGTCCATCGCCCGCTCCTCCATGTGCTCGTGAGAGCCGAACGAGCCGGTCTGGCGGAGCATGGCGTCCACGAGCGTCGTCTTACCGTGGTCGACGTGCGCGACGATCGCGACGTTGCGGAGATCCGGACGAAGGGCGTGCGCCATGGAGATGACCTAACGAGAAAGGGAGACGCTCCGAGCAGAGCGCCTCCCATTCTACAAGCCGGATGCCGCGACGTCCCCCGTCGCACATCACGCCGTCCGATCACGCCTTCGCGGCGGCATCCCCCGGCTCCTCGTCGGCGTCGACGCCGGCCGCGAGATCGGCGAGCCGCTTGCCGCGGCGATCGCGTTGGATCTCGGGATCCGGCACGGGGACGGCGGCCAGCAGACGCTTGGTGTAGGCCTGCTGCGGACGCCGCATGATCTGGTCGCGGCTGCCCACCTCGACCAGCGCGCCGTGACGCATGACGGCGATCCGGTCGGCCAGCTCGTCGATGACGGCCAGGTCATGGCTGATGAACAGACAGGCGAACCCGCGCTCGCGCTGGAGATCCTTCAGGAGATCGAGGACCGTCGCCTGCACCGACACGTCGAGCGCGCTGGTCGGCTCATCCGCGACGAGCACCTTCGGGTTGAGTGCCAGGGCGCGGGCGATGCCGACGCGCTGCTTCTGTCCGCCCGACAACTCGTGCGGGTAGCGCGAGGCGTACTCGCGCGGCAGGCGCACGGAATCCAGGAGTGCCCGGACCCGCTTGTCGAGGGCGGCGCCCTTGATCTGCTCCGACAGCCGGATCGGCTCCGCGATGGAGTCACCGATCGTCATACGCGGGTTCAGTGAGCTGGACGGGTCCTGGAACACGATGCCCACCTCGTGGTGCAGCGCGTGCAGCTTCTCCCGGTTGGCGTGGGAGATGTCCATGCCCGCCACCTGGAGCCGGCCCGAGTGGATCGGGAGCAGACCGATGGTCGCACGACCGATCGTGGTCTTGCCCGACCCGGACTCCCCCACCAGGCCGAGGACCTCGCCCTGGTAGATCTTCAGATCGATGTGGTCGGCGGCGCGGAAGGCGGGAACGCGTCCCCGCTTGGGATACTCGATCGCGACGTCGTCGAAGGAGACGACGACCGGCGACGTCGGATTGGCCGCCTCGGGCGCCTGCAGGTCCTCCGTCGTGATGCGCGGCACGGCCGCGAGCAGGGCCTGCGTGTACGGATGCTGCGGGTTCGCGAACACGCCCGCGACCGTTCCGGTCTCGACGATGTCCCCCTGGCGCATCACGACGATCCGATCGGCCATGTCGGCGACCACGCCCATGTCATGGGTGATGAGGAGGATCGCGGAGCCGAGGCGGTCCTGGAGCTTGCGCATGAGCTCGAGGATCTCGGCCTGAACGGTGACGTCGAGGGCCGTGGTCGGCTCATCGGCGACGAGCAGGAGCGGGTCGCACGACAACGACTGCGCGATCATCGCGCGCTGGCGCTGACCGCCGGAGAGCTGGTGAGGGTAAGAGTCGAATGCCTTCACGGGGTCGGGCAGCTCGACGAGCGTCAGCAGCTCGATCGCGCGCGCCTTCGCCTCGGCCGGCGAGACACCGAAGTGCTGCCGCAGCGTCTCGACGATCTGGAAGCCGACCGTCAGCACCGGGTTCAGCGCCGTCATGGGTTCCTGGAAGATCATCGAGATCTGGTTGCCGCGGATCTCCTGCATCTCGCGCGGCTTCATCCCGATGAGTTCGCGCCCGTCGAGCTTCGCGCTGCCGCTGACCCGCGAGTTCTTGGGCAGCAGGCCCAGCAGAGACATCGACGACACGCTCTTGCCGGAACCGGACTCACCGACGATGGCGAGCACCTCCCCGGCCGCGATCGAGTACGAGACGTGCCGGGCTGCCGGCACCCAGTAGCCGTCGACGCCGAAATCGACGTTGAGGTCGGTGACCTCGAGCACGGGTCCGCGCTCCGACTGGTGCGCCTCGGTGGTGGGCAGCGTGCCGCGGGAGGTTCTCATCGGCGGGTTCCTTCTGTTGTGCGTGCGAACGGACTCGTGGTCCGGGATGCGACGATGGGGGCATGACGGATGATGTGCGCCAGTTTCGGTCGACCACCAACACAGTGATCTCGATCGGCGCATGGGGGGCGGTGGCCGCCGGGGCCGCGCTGGTTGTGCTGTTGGCTGCGTCCCGGTCGACGCAGCAGCTCTGGGCGCTGGCGCCGCTGGCTCTCGTGGCACTGCTCGTCCACGAGTTCTTCTGGCGTCCGCGCATCCACTGGGACGATGACGCGATCACGCTCGTCAATCCCTACGCGAGCGTGAGCATCCCGTGGACGACGGTGGTCGACATCGACACGAGGTTCGCGCTGACCGTGGTGACGCCCCGGCGCCGCTACCGCTCGTC
>CANSLE010000200.1 GCA_947647645.1 uncultured Microbacterium sp. | reverse complement strand
CACCACGCCAACTTCAACGCAATAGCGCCAACTCGAACAACGCGGGCTACCAATAGCGCTGGTTGTAGCCGATGTTCGTGGGATGGCCGAGCAGGCCCCAGCCGATGGCGGGGGTGTCGCAATCTGGGTGGGCGCAGGGGAGGCCCACGGCGGACCCGCGGCGGCGGTGCAGTTCGTGGTGCACGCCCTCGTAGGTGCGGGCGGTCATCGGTGTCCCCTCTCCGCTCGGAGTGCCTCCAGGCGCGCCTCGGCTCGCTGTGCTCGGTGACGCTGGGCCGCGGCCTCCGCGCTGAGCGCACCCGTGTACGCGGTGATGGTCGAGCGCACCCGCTCGGGGAGGGTGACGAGGACGCTCCGGTACGGCAGGAACGCGGCCTTGGCGCGAGCGCGGGCGAGGTCTACGTCGGACGGTCGGGGGGCGCTGTGCACCACGGGTCAGCCCTCCCCGTTGACGAGCCGGTCGAGGAGGGACCCCACCTGCTCCAGGCCCGCCGTGTGCGCCGCGTCGAGGTTGAGGAGACGTGCGCGGCGCTCCATCACCTTCAGACATCCCTCCGCGGCCCGCACGTCGCCCGCAACTGCGTCAGGGAACAGTCCGCGGAAGATCGCATCGAGCCGGTCGAGTTCGAGCAGACGCAGTTCGTTCGCCTCCTCACGCGGGATCGCCGCGAGGGCATCCCTCAGCCACGTGTAGACGGTGCGGGGGTGCACCTTCAGGTGTGCGGCGATGGCCTCGACGGAGATGCCCGCACGGCGCATCTGGAGCGCCTTCGCCTTGCGGGTCGCACGGACGATGCGGGCGGGAACGCCCTTCGGGGCGGGCCGGTCCCCGAGGAGGTATTCCGCGGCGAGGTCGGCAGTGGTCGGATCGTGCTGTGGGGTGCTCATCGAGCGCCCGCCTTTCTGTCGGTGAACGTGAGGCCGTGACTGCGCGCATAGCGCTGGCCGGCTGGGGATAGGTCTGTGATCGAGCCGTCCAGCGGTTCGCGCTCTGCGCGTCGGCGCTCCATCTCGCGCCAGTACTCGCGGATGAGCCCGTTCGCGTGCTCGCGTGATTCGACGCCCGGGAACTCGTAGTCGAGGGCGCGCGTGAGGTCAGCGATGAATGCGAGTTGCCGAGGAGATGCCGGGAGGTCATCGACCCGCCGACCTCGCGAGGGCGGCTTTAGAGATGGGTCTACTTCTTGGGTCTTCTTCCCTGGGTCTACTTCGTAGGCATCTGGTGCCTCAATCGACAGGCACGAGATGCCGGAATCGGAGGCAGGAGATGCCGGAATCGTCACGTCGGGGGCGAGGAGCTTTTCGGCAGGAGGTGCCGCAATCGACAGCGAGGGGCGCATCCCCACGCGGTATCGGTTGCCCTGCTTCGTGCCTCGGCTCACGACCTGCACGAGTCCGACCTCGATGAGGCGCTTCAGCGCGGCGCGCACCGCTCGCGGCGACTGGCCCGACTCTCGCGCGATGAGGTCCTGGCCTGGGAACGTCACGCCGTGCTCATCGGCGCGGTCGCGCAGAACGGCGTACACGGCGATCTGCGGCGGCGTCAGTCCGAGCGCTGGCACGGCCTCGCGCGTCACCCAGTGAGGAGCCCGCACCCAGCCCGCCGTCATCGCTCGCCCTCCGCAACTGCGGAAGCGAACTCGGCCAGGTGAGCGTCGAAGCGGTCTAGCGCGGCGAGCATCGAGAGGAACGGCTCCGACGTCTGCTGTGTCGTGTCCATCAGGGTCACCCTCCGGACGGTTCAGCGCTTCGGGCGCGCGAGCGCGGTCGGCTCGTCTACCGGCTCGCCGTCGAGCATGCGGAGGAGCGCCGGGACCGGAACGACTTTGCGTCTCCCCAGCACCAGCACGGGAATCTCGCCCCGCTGAGCGGCCTGGTAGCCAGCCCACGCGGAGAGGCCGAGCACGGCGGATGCTTCGGGGATGGTGCACGTCGCTCGGTCTCGGAGGTCTGCGAGCGTGAGCGTTGCCGCGGTCATCGCGCACCCCCTCGCGTGGCTTCCGAGAGGGCGGTCAGCATCGCCGTGTAGGCGTGCAGGTGGTCGCCGGTCGGGGTGGACGTGCCTGCCTCCCAGCGGCAGACGGTCATGCGGTGCACACCGAGTTCGCGGGCGATCTGACCCTGGGAGACGCCCGCCGCCTCACGGATGGCGCGGCGGAGTGCCGAGGTGGGGAGTGCGCTTCGAGTTCGCACGGTGTCGATCAGGCTCATGGCCATCACGCTAGGTGAAATGAGACAGTAATGCGCACCTATTGCTATCTCAACTTCGGCGCAGGTGGTGAGACACCTGAGATTCCGGGGGCGAGCAATAGAGACATGGATGCATCGTTGTAGCAAGACCCGCGCCAACGATGTAGCCTCATGCTCATGACGCAGACCGCACCATGGAACGTGAGAGACGACCAGCCCGTGCCCGAGGGCCTCACGCAGGGGGCCGGGTGGCTCCTGATCGAAGACACGCGCGAGCCCGCGGCCCCGTCGTTCTGGGTGCGCACCGGCACCGCCGAGGATGGGCGCGTGATCCTCACGGGCATCCTGCTGGCCGACGCCGACGCATCGCTGGAGGTCACCACGAACGCGCTCCGGGCGATCCGAGTTCCCGAGGTCGTGCGAGCCATCCACTGGCGCGCGGTCGGTGGCCCTCCTCCCGCGTCCGTGGGCGAGGTTGGCCCGACTGGGCTCACCCGATTCGAGGGCGTCGCTCAGGCCATCGAGAACGCGCCCCAGCCCGCACCGGTTCCGCCGAAGCGCGGGCAGGTGGTCACCGATGAGGAACTGCGCGCCGCGGTGGAGGAGTACAGCAAGCACCGCTGGAGCCCGAGCCCCATCGCCGCCACAGCCGCGGCCCTGCACATGAGCCGTGCCACCGTCCAGCGTCGTCTCGACCGCGCGGCAGAGCGCGGCATGTTCGACGGTCGGCCGAGCCGCACCACAACCACCGAGAGGAGCACGCGATGAGCGCGCGCAAGACGAGCCGGGCATCCTTCGGGACCGTCCGCAAACTGCCCTCGGGCCGCTACCAGGCCCGCTACCCGGAGGCCAACGGCCAGCGCGTCACTGCCCCGACGACGTTCCCGACGAAGCGTGACGCGCTCGACTGGCTCGCCGGGGTGCGCGCCGACAAGATGCGCGGACAGTTCCGTGACCACCGGGCCGGGTCCGAGGTGTTCGGCCCCTACGCCACCGACTGGATCGAGAACGGTGGTTCACGGGGCAGACTCGCGCCCAAGACGCGCGCGAACAACGAAGACCTCCTCGCCGGGCTCCTCTCCCCGCTTCACGACTACCCGCTGAACACGATCACCCCGGCCATCGTCCGGGCCTGGTACAGCCGGGCGCGAAAGGACCTCGCCGCCACGCTGAAACTGCGTGCGGAGGAGGCGCGGCGCAAGGTGCTGGAGACGGCGAAGCGGCGCGGCGTCGAGCCCCCCGAGGCCCCGCCCATCCCCACGGGCGAATCCCGGCTCCGGCAGGCGTACACACTCCTGCGCTCCATCCTCCAGACCGCCGTCCGTGACGGGCTCATCGGGTCGAACCCCTGCCAGATCGTCGGTGCCGGGTCCGTCGCTCACCCTGAGCGCCCGTACATGACGCCGGAGGCGCTCGCCGCCATCGTCAACGCCATGCCGGAGCAGTGGACGCTCCCGATCCGAGTGATGTTCGGTGCGCACCTGCGCGTCGGTGAACTCGTCGCCCTCCAGCGGGGCGACTACGCCGGAGGGGTGCTGAGGGTGGAGCGGCAGACGATCCGGGTGCGGGGTGAGTTCATCACCACGGCCACGAAGACCGGCAACTCGCGCTCCGTGGCGCTCCCTCCTCGCATCGCCGCGGAGGTCGAGGTGCACCTGGCCACGACCTCCGGGTTCGGCAAGTCGCCGCTGTTCCCTCGCGCCGATGGGGAGGCGATCACGGGGAACGCGCTCGGGCAGGCGTGGCGCAAGGCGGCGCGGAGCATCGGGCTCGGCCACTTCCACGTGCACGACGTGCGGCACGCGGGGTTGACGATGGCGGCGCAGGGTGGCGCGACGACGCGCGAACTCATGGCCCGCGCCGGTCACTCCACAGCACGCGCGGCGCTGATCTATCAGCACGTCGCGGAGGAGCGGAACGTCGGCATCGCGGCGACGCTCGACACCCTCGCTGGAGTGGCCCTAGAGCCTCGCGTTCTGGAGGCTAAGGGCACGGGGAGGGCACGAACGGGCCTGGAGGCGGTCATCCGGGTCGAACTCACGGCCGATGGAATGCCGGTCTGACCTGGGGATAATCATGTGGAGGGGCTGACGGGAATCGAACCCGCGCTGTCTGCTTGGGAAGCAGAAGTTCTGCCATTGAACTACAGCCCCGTGACGACCTGACGATCGTGCCCGTCCAGCATACCCACCAAAGCCGCCGCCCCCGTCACTCCGACAGGTGCTGCCCCGTGTTCGTGTAGGTGATGGAGTCGGCCGTCGACCCGACGAGACCGAGGGTCACGCCGAACATCGAATCCAGGCCCTCGGCGGGCGGCGGGGTGTCGGCGCCCAGTGTCAGCAGCTTTCCGCCCGGGAGGGTCGCGCTCAGCGAGTTGATGTACACCGCGACGTGGCCGTCCAGGGTCATGGTGTCTGCCGTCGTCGTCAGGATCGGCCCCACCTCGTGGCGCACCGTGAGGCTGAAGCCGCTGATCGCGATGCGGTCCGCTTCCAGCTTCAGCGCGGTGATCCGCGACCCGTCCGCGCGGGGGACGGTCACGACGGAGATGCCGCGCAGCCCGCTGAACGACAGCGACGCCGACCCGAGCTGCGCGGACGGCTGCGTGAACACCGGTCCCTTTTCGTCGGCGACCGGCGCCGCCGCCGGGGGTGTGCTCCCCTCGGACGCTGACGCTGACGCTGACGCTGACGGTGACGGAGAGGGGGAAGACTCTGTCGGATCCGGGACGGCGGGAACGCTCGGAAGGCTCGGGATGCCGGGAACCGCGGCGGTCGCCGAGGGCGACGGACGGGGCGTCGGCGACGGCGCGTCGTGGCACGGCAGGATGATCGGGATGCACCACTCGGCGGGCCGCGCTCCCGCGCTCACC
>CANSLE010000199.1 GCA_947647645.1 uncultured Microbacterium sp. | reverse complement strand
CCGAGGTGGTGGGCGACGCGGTCGGCGCGGTCGGCGCGGGAGCCGATCCCGACGTTGCGCAGGGGCTCGGCGAGGATGTCGGCGATGCTCTGGCGCGGATCGAGCGACGCGTACGGGTTCTGGTACACGAGCTGGGTGGTGCGGTGGAACGCACGCCGCGCACGTCCGCCGGCGAGCGCGGTGACCTCGGTGCCGCCGACCCGGATGCTCCCGCGCGTCGGGATGTTGAAGCCCACGATCGAGCGCCCCGTGGTCGTCTTCCCCGAGCCGGACTCCCCGACGAGCGCGTGTGTCGTGCCGCGGGCGACGGTGAACGACACGTCATCGACGGCGATCAGCGGCGAGCGGCCCGGACGGTGGAACTCCTGCGTGAGCCCCGCGACCTCCACCAGCGTGTCGGCGGCGGTCGCGGCATCCGGCGGGGTGCGCTCCACCACCCGGGCGAGCGAGGGCGCATCGGCGAGGAGGGTCCGGGTGTAGTCGGACGTGGGCGCGGCGAGCACCTCGGCCGTGGGACCGGTCTCCTGCACCTGTCCGCCGCGCATCACCACGAGCGTGTCGGAGCGGTCGGCCGCCACGGCGAGGTCGTGTGTGATGAACAGGATGCCGGTGCCCGTCTCGGCCCGCAGCTCGTCGAGGAGGTCCAGGACCGTCCGCTGCACCGTCACGTCGAGCGCGCTCGTGGGCTCGTCGGCGATGATCAGCTCGGGCTCCAGCGCGAGCGCCGCAGCGATGAGCACCCGCTGCCGCATGCCGCCGGACAGCTCGTGCGGGTACTGCCGCGCACGAGCCTCGGGGTCGTCGATGCCGACCCGTTCGAGCAGGTCGACGACGCGCGCGTGGATCTTGGCGCGCTCGGTCCACCCGTGGATGCGCAGGGCCTCGCTGACGCTCCAGCCGATCGTCGCGACGGGGTTGAGCGAGTTGCCGGGGTCCTGCGGGATGAGCGCGATGCAGCGTCCGCGCAGGTGCCGCCAGCGCCGCTCCGACAGGCCGACGAGGTCGGTGGGCCCATCGGTGCGTTCGGCCAGGCGGATGCTGCCGCCCGCGACCCGGCCGTTGGCAGCGAGGAGCCCGATGACCGCCTGCGCGACGGTCGTCTTGCCCGACCCCGACTCTCCGACCAGCGCGGTGACCGACCCCGCCTCGACGTCGAAGGAGACGCCCCGGACGGCGTCGACGGGCCCCCGGCGGGTGCGGTACTGCACGGCGAGATCGCGGATGGACAGCAGCGGCTGCGCGCTCATGCGGCATCCCCTCCTCTGAGGGCCTGGCTGAGGCGGTTGGTCGCCAGCACGACGAGAACGACGATGACGCCGGGGAGCACCGTGAGCCACCAGGCCGTGGCGACGTAGTTGCGGCCCTCGGCGATGAGCAGGCCCCACTCGGGCGTGGGAGGCGGAGCGCCGTAGCCGAGGAAGCCGAGCGTGGAGATCTGCAGGATCGCCGATCCGAACTGGAGGGCGGCGAGCGCGATCACCGGGGTGAGGGAGTTGGGCAGGATGTGGCGCCAGAGCACCCCGAAGAACGTGCCGCCGGAGCCGTACGCGGCCTCGACGAAGTCGGTGACCCGCACACTCACGACGCGCGAGCGCGCCAGGCGCGCGAACACGGCGATCGAAGTGACCCCGACCGCGACGGCGGCGCTGGTCGTCCCGAAGCCCAGCAGGATGACGACGCTGAGCGAGAGCAGCAGCGCGGGGATCGCGAGCAGCACGTCGACGACGCGCATGAGCACCTCGTCGACGGCGCCGCCGAGGGCTCCGGCGGCGAGGCCGATCGCCGTGCCGACCACGAGCCCGACGAGCACCGCGACGAGGGCGCCGACGATCGACTGCGAGGCGCCGTAGACGACGCGGGCGTAGAGGTCGCGTCCGGTGGCGTCGGTGCCGAACCAGTGCTCGAGACTCGGCGCCTGCAGCGCGGGCGCGACGGTCTCGGTCGGGTTCTGGCTCGTGAACAGGCCCGGGAAGAGCGCCCAGAGCAGGGCGACGACGATCACGAGGGCCGGGATGACGAAGCCGGCGCGGGAGACGAGGCTCCCCCAGCGGACACGACGGTCCGGGGCGGGGGCGCCGGGGCCGGAGCTCCCGGGTGCCGTGTCGCCGGCGAGACCGGCGGTGGTGGCGAGCGCGGTCATCGGGTCCCTCCTCGGGATGCGGCGCCGACGGGTTCGCCGACCTCGGCATCCAGCCGCTCGTCGACGGCGCGCTCGGCGGCATCCGTCGCTACGGCGTCCGTGTCGGATCCGGTCGCACCCGCGCCGCGGGCCCGACCGACTGTGCGCAGCCGCGCGTCCAGCACGGGGTAGAGCAGGTCGACGATCAGGTTGATGACGACGAAGGCGACGGTCGAGATGACGACGACGGCGAGCAGCACCGGGGTGTCGCGGTTCGCGACGGCCTGCGCGGTGAGCTGGCCGATGCCCGCCCGCGCGAACACGGTCTCGGTGACCACGGCACCGCCGACGAGCTCGCCGAACAGCAGTCCCGCCATCGTGAGCGTCGGCAGCAGCGCGTTGCGGGCGACATTGCGCCACAGCAGCCATGGGGTGCTGGCGCCGCGGGCGCGGACGACCGTGACGAACGGCTGCTCGCGAACCTCATCGATCGAGCGCATGAGCACCTGCGAGAGCGGCGCGGCGATCGGGATGGCGAGTGTGACCACCGGCAGGATCAACGCCTGCGCCGGGTTCGCCCCGATCACCGGCACGAGTCCGAGCCGGAACGAGAAGACCTGGATCAGGATGATGCCGATCCAGAACACCGGCAGCGAGACGAAGAGCGGGGGGATGCCGCGGACGACCCGCCGCAGCGCCCGCCCGGCGCCGTATGTGGCGGTGAACGCGATCGTCACCGCGAGGAAGACCGCGAGCGCGAGCCCCAGCGCCGCGAGCGTGAGGGTCGGCGGCAGCGCGGTCGCGATGAGGTCGGAGACGGCCGCGCCGCTGGCGACCGAGTAGCCGAGGTCTCCCGTGAGGAAGCCCGCGATGGAGCGGACGTACTGCACGATCAGGGGCTGGTCGGCCCCCAGCGACTGGCGGATCGCCTCGATCTGCTCGGGCGTGAGGCCGAGCTCGGGGCTCCCGTACCGGGCGATGACGGCATCGCCCGGCAGGGCCGCCAGCAGCAGATAGGCCGCCGTGTAGGCCAGAGCGAGGACGAGCACCGCCTGGCCCACACGACGAAGGACGTACGACATGGATTCTCCGTGACCCGGTCTCGAGGCCGGTCGCTCAGCCCGCGAGCCAGGTCGAGTAGAACGACGGGCGGCCGACCGACTCGGTGGCGAAGCCGTGGACCTTGGCGGTGAGGCCGAAGACCTGGGGCTCCTCGAAGATCGGCAGGATGTAGGCGTGCTCCGCAAGGTAGGCCTGCGCCGCCGCGGACGCGGCCTGACGCCCGGCCGTGGTGGGCTCCGACGCGATCGCCTGCAGCAGCGTGTCCAGCTCGGGGTCGCCGATGCTGCCGTCCGCGGGCGTCAGGTTGAGCAGCGTGTTGCGGTTCTTCGAGAAGTACTGCGACTTCAGCACATCGAAGTCCGCGCGTCCGACCATCGAGTGGTACACCTGGATCGTGCTCTGGTCGGTCGACGCCTTGGTCTGCGCGGCCATGTCGCCCGCGAACAGGGTGACCTGGATGCCGAGCTTGCCCAGCTGCTCCTGGATGAGGGTCACGACCTCCTTGGAGCGCGGCTGCGGGAGGGCCTCGTTGAACGCGAGCGTCAGCTTCTCGCCGCCCTTCGCCCGGATGCCGTCCGAGCCGAGCGTCCAGCCCGCGGCATCCAGCAGCGACGCCGCCTTCGTCGGGTCGTACGCGTACGACGACGAGGTGTCGACGTAGCCGAGAGCGGTCTTGGCGAGCGCGCCGGTGGCCAGCGGGTAGTTCTTCGTGAACAGGGTGTCGACGATCTTCTGGCGGTCGATGCCCGCGATGATCGCCTGGCGCACGCGCACGTCGGCCAGCCGCGGCTCGCGGAAGCGGAAGCTCAGACCGTTGTTCACGCCGTTGGTGGCGGCGGCGACCAGCGACAGGCCCCCGCCGGCGAACTGCGCCTCGTCGGGGGCGGGGATGTTGCGGGCGACGTCGGCCTGGCCGGCGACGACCGTGCCGACGCGGACGCTGTTCTCGGCCGCGACGACGTAGTTCACGCCCGCCAGGTAGGCGGCGCCCTGGTGCTGCAGCGACGGGGGCGCCCAGGCGTAGTCCGTGCGGGCCGTGACGCTCGTCTG
The DNA here is from genome assembly GCA_947647645.1 of uncultured Microbacterium sp. Lineage (GTDB taxonomy): Bacteria > Actinomycetota > Actinomycetes > Actinomycetales > Microbacteriaceae > Microbacterium. The sequence goes on along the minus strand of CANSLE010000199.1, from coordinate 911 downwards.
GGTGCCGATCTGCTCGTCGGAGATGACGAACGGGCCGCTGCCGATGATCTTCGTGGCGTTGCCGGGGCCGAACTGCTCGCTCGTGCGGTCGAGGGTCGCGTCGGACAGCAGTCCCGAGTTGATCGTCGACACCGCCTGGGCGAAGCCGGGCGACGGCGCGGTGAAGCGGAAGACGACCCTGTGGTCGCCGGCGACCTCGCCGTGGTCGTAGTTGTTGATCGCCTCCGACACCGGCAGCGCCCGGGCCTTGTCGCCCCTGCCGTAGAGGTCGATGTTCTTGACGACGTTCGCGGCGGTCAGCGGCGTGCCGTCGGAGTACGTCACATCGGTGCGCAGATCGAACGTGTACACCGTGGCGTCGTCGTTGGCGGTGTAGCTCGTCGCGATCCACGGCTCGAGCTGCAGCGTCTCGGGGTTCTGGTACAGCAGACGGTCGGTGACGTTGTTGACGATGCCGCCGTTGGGGTAGAAGCCGGCGGACGGCGGGTACAGCGTCGTCCAGGTCTGCGGCTCGAGATAGGTCAGCGTGCCACCGGTCTTCGGCGCGCCGCCCCCCTCGGAAGCGGAGGGCGTCGCGGCGCCGGAGGCGCAGCCGGCGAGGAGGGCGACCACGGCGACGGTGGATGCCGCCGCGAGGGCCGTGCGGATGAATCGGGACATGGCGGTCTCCTGGGGTGCGCCCGGCGGCGCTGCGGTGTTCGGGAGGACCCAGCCCACCACGCGACCAGAGGGCGGAGCCAGCCGCCGGTCACGGGGCGTAAGCGTTCGTCACGAAACGTCATACGCGCCGCGTCTCGAGGCGCTGCGCGCAGCGACGAGTCGAAACGCGCCCGCCCCGCCCGCGCTCTCGCGGTCAGTGGACGGCGACCAGCAGCGCCACCGGCAGGTCGGCGAGCACGATGGCCAGGGGC
>CANSLE010000198.1 GCA_947647645.1 uncultured Microbacterium sp. | reverse complement strand
TGCACGACGCGACGCGTGCAGCTCCAGGCGGGCGGCGTCGAGCTCGATGCGGCTGTTGCGCTGGCGGCGTCCACGGCGCAGCCCCAGCCAGCCGAGGGTGCCGGTGCCGATCACGGTCGGTCCGATCCACCAGAACTCGGCGAGAGACGCCCAGAGCGGATCCACGCCCTCAGCCTAACCAGATCGCCTGGGAGCGCCCGCAGATCCGGATGCCGCGGGGCACCGCCTCCGCCCGGGGTTCCTGCCGGGACTCAGCCGAAGAGGAGGGCGAGGACCGTGGCACCGCCACCGACGAGGACGAGCGCGATGATCGTGACCCACGCGATCATGCGGGTGCGGCGCGTGCGCGCCTCGTTCATGCCGGCGTACTCGTCGTCGTCGCTCATGCGCTCAGCCTACGGGCTCGGAGACCGTCGGCCCGAAATGCGCCGGGAGGGTCGCCTGCGACCGCGCCCGCAGCTCCGACACGGTCACCGTGAACACGTCCTGCACCTCGAGCGCCGGCTCGTCGCCGTCGGCCACGTCCGTCACGCCGATGCGCAGCACGGGATAGCCGCGGCCTTCGCAGAGTCCGCGGAACTTCACGTCCTCTTCGCGGGGCACCGAGACCACGACGCGGCCGGTCGACTCGCTGAACAGGGCGGTCGCGGCATCCACGCCGTCGCGCTCCATGATCTCGCGCAGCCAGACGCGTGCGCCGACGCCGAACCGCGTCACGGTTTCGGCGAGGGCCTGCGCCAGACCGCCCGAGGACAGGTCGTGCGCGCTCGAGACGAGCTCCTGCTGGGATGCCGCGTGGATGAGCTCCGCGAGGCGCTTCTCCTGCGCGAGGTCGACCGCCGGCGGGCGTCCGCCGAGGTGGCCGTGCACGGTCTCGGCCCACGCCGAGCCGCTGAGCTCGGTGGCGGTGACGCCGAGCAGGTAGATGTTCTCGCCGGCATCCTGCCAGCCGCTCGGGATGCGGCGGGCGACGTCGTCGATGATGCCGAGCACGCCGACCACGGGGGTCGGGAAGATCGGGGTGTCGCCGGTCTGGTTGTAGAAGCTGACGTTGCCGCCCGTGACGGGCACACCCAGCTCGAGGCACGCGTCGGCGAGACCGTCGACCGCCTGGCCGAACTGCCACATGACCTCGGGGTTCTCCGGGCTGCCGAAGTTGAGGCAGTCGGTCACCGCCGTCGGCACGGCGCCCGTGACGGCGACGTTGCGGTACGCCTCGGCCAGGGCCAGCTGCGCGCCGGCGTAGGGGTCGAGCTGGCAGAAGCGTCCGTTGCAGTCGGTCGCGATCGCGAAGCCGAGACCGCTCTCCTCGTCGACGCGGATCATGCCGGCGTCGTCGGGGAAGCTCAGGGCGGTGTTGCCCATCACGTAGTAGTCGTACTGGTTGGTCACCCAGCTGGTGTCGGCCAGGTTCGGGCTGCCGAGCAGATCGAGGAACTGCGCCTTCAGCGTGGCGGCGTCGTCGGTGCGCGGCAGGGCCGACGCCGAGTCGTCGCGGAGGGCATCGATCCAGGTCGGGTAGGCGACCGGGCGCTCGTAGACGGGACCGTCGACGGCGACGGTGGACGGGTCGACGTCGACGATCTGCTCGCCGTGCCAGAAGATCTGCAGACGGCCGTCGCCGGTCACCTCGCCGAGCACGCTGGTCTCGACATCCCACTTGCCGGTGACGGCGAGGAACGCGTCGAGCTTCTCGGGCGCGACGATCGCCATCATGCGCTCCTGGCTCTCGCTCATGAGGATCTCCTCCGGCGTGAGCGTGGGGTCGCGCAGCAGCACGTTCTCGAGGTCGACGCGCATACCCGAACCGCCGTTGGCGGCCAGCTCGCTCGTGGCGCAGGAGATACCCGCAGCTCCCAGGTCCTGGATCGCCTCGACGAGCTCGTCGCGGTACAGCTCGAGGCAGCACTCGATCAGCACCTTCTCGGCGAACGGGTCGCCTACCTGGACGGCGGGGCGCTTGGTGGGGCCGCCGTCGGCGAAGGTGTCGGATGCCAGGATCGACGCGCCGCCGATCCCGTCGCCGCCCGTGCGTGCACCGAAGAGCACGACCTTGTTGCCGGCGCCGGTCGCGTTGGCGAGTTTGATGTCCTCGTGGCGCATGACGCCGACCGCGAGCGCGTTGACGAGCGGGTTTCCCTGGTAGACCGCGTCGAACACGGTCTCGCCGCCGATGTTGGGCAGGCCCAGGCAGTTGGCGTAGAAGCTGATGCCGCTGACCACACCGTGCACGACGCGGGCGGTGTCGGGGTGGTCGATCGCGCCGAAGCGGAGCTGATCCATGACCGCGACGGGACGCGCGCCCATCGAGATGATGTCCCGCACGATGCCGCCGACGCCGGTCGCGGCGCCCTGGAACGGCTCGATGTAGCTGGGGTGGTTGTGGCTCTCGACCTTGAAGGTCACGGCCCAGCCCTCGCCGACGTCGACGACGCCGGCGTTCTGGCCCATGCCGACCATGAGGCGCGCCTTCATCTCCTCGGAGACCTTCTGCCCGAAACGGCGCAGGTAGATCTTCGACGACTTGTAGGAGCAGTGCTCGCTCCACATCACCGAGTACATCGCCAGCTCGCCGCTGGTGGGGCGGCGGCCGAGGATCTCCTTGATCTGGTCGTACTCGTCGCTCTTGAGACCGAGCGCCGCGTAGGGCTGCTCCTTCTCCGGCGTCTGGACGGCGTTCTCGACAGTGTCTGCGACCTTGCTGTCGGATGCGGGGGTGCTCACGCGGCGGGACTCCAAGACTCGGGTGCCGGGGACGGCCTCAGTCTAGCCGGGCGGGCGTCGGCTGGGCGGTGCGGGGCGGGGCCCCGGCCCCGCGCCCGCGGGCCGCGGAGTGGATGCCGAGGGTGATAGCCTCGACGCATGGGGTCCCCGTCTCGCGCCCGTCGACGCTCATGACCGGGTCCTCCGCGGACCTGTGGTGGCTGCCCGTCGGGGCGGGTGGGTGCGTCGTCGTCCGGACGAGCCGCTGGTGGGAGTCGCTCCGTGCCCTTCGGGCGCGTCGGTCGCCGCGCCCCCTCTTCCACGCCGTCCTCGAGGTCTTCGACGGAGAGGCCAGATATGTCATCGAGATGACGCCGGTCTGGGGCGGACCGGCGGGCCCCCGCGGCGTCGTCGTCGAGGGGGCGGTGGGTGCGGGGTGGCTCGGGTGCTCTCGACTCTTCCGCTACGAGATCCGCTGCTGGAGGGACGGCGTCATCCCCGATCGTCAGTGGGCCGTGGAGCCGCCCCACCGCCTCGCCCTGTCGCCCGCCGCGGCGGCCGCGCTGATCGAACGCGTGGGCAGTGCGCCCCGCTTCGTCTGGGGACGCGATCCGTTCGGGATCGGCGACATGTGGAACTCCAACTCGCTGGTCGCCTGGCTTCTGGAGAACTCGGGGATCGACACCGGTGCGATCGCGCCGCCTCGCGGCGGCGATGCGCCCGGATGGCGGTACGGTGCGATCGCCGCCCGACGCGGGCCGATGTCCTGAACCCGGTCCGGGGCGAAACCGTGCGCGGTCCTCGTCAGGCCTCGTCGTCGATCACGCCGATGCCCACGGCGTGGTGGCTGGGTTCCTCCGCCTGCGGCGTCGTGGGCTCGTCGGGGGTCGGTGCGAGGGGCTCCTGCGGGTTCGGTGCGAGCGGTTCCTCCGGATGCGGCGCCAGGGGCTCCTCGCCCGGGTCCTTCTCGGTGCTCGGCTCGGTCAGCGCCTCGGCGTCGGGCTCGACGATCTCGGGGGCGTCCTCGGCGCCGACGCCGGGCGTCGCGCCGGCGGCCGGGAAGGTCTGCGGATCGGTCATGTCGTCCTCCTTCGTCATGTCCTCCACTGTTCGCCGGGTCGGCGCGGCGCGCACGGGGGTTGACAGGAGGGGTCGTGCGCGTCAGCGGTTCGACGTATTCTCGCCCCTATGACCGGACTCACCCCGTACCTCTCCTTCGATGGCGTGGCTCGCGAGGCTCTCGAGTTCTACCGGGGCGTGTTCGGCGGCGAGCTCGTCCTCTCGACGTTCGGCGAGTTCGGGCGCACCGACGGGCCCGCCGACCGGATTGCGCACGGCATGTTGCAGGGCGTCGTCGAGTTGTTCGCGTCGGATGCCGCTCCCGGCGAACCGGACCTCGAACTCCGCGGCATCCTGTTCTCTCTCCTGGGCACCGCCGAGCCGGCGACGCTCGAGGAGTGGTTCGCGGCGCTCGCCGAGGGCGGCGAGGTGCTCGACCCGCTTGCGCTGAGGCCGTGGGGCGACCACGACGGACAGGTGCGCGACCGGTTCGGCGTGACCTGGCTCATCGGCTACCAGGGATGAGGACATGGTCGTCGTGCGGGAAGGAGGGGGTGGCATCCCGGGCCGAATCGACGGCGCCCTCGCGGTCATCGCCGGTTAACCTGCTCGCTTCCGGCTGTCTGCTTCGGGTCGCTTTGCTCACCCTTTGTGTCCCTCCACCTTCCTTCCTTCGTTCGCGCCCATTGGGCCGGAACGCTCGTCGTCGCTCTGGCCTTCGGGCCTCTGACCGCGACCGGAGCGGTCGCAGCCGAGCAGCCCGCGGCGTGGCCTCTGCTTGTCTCCGAGATCGCGCCTGACAACGCGGGCACCCCCGACCTCGTCGCCGGGAGCACGGGGGACCAGGACCAGTTCGAGTTCTTCGAGATCACGAATCTCTCCTCGGCGGCGATCGATGTGCGCGCGGGCGGATACGCGCTCAGCTACATCTACAACGCGACGGGTTCGCCCACCGATGTCACCGCCGAGAAGCCCCTCATCGTCACCGAGGCGAGCCCCGTGATCCCCGCGGGCGCGTCGGCCGTGTTCTGGATGCAGTACACCAGTGGTTCGACGGTGGACAGCACGCGCTTCACCGATGCGCAGTTCCGTGCGCACGTGGGCGTCGCTGACGAGGTGCCCCTGTTCCACGTGACAGGACAGGCGGGGATGTCCAATACGGGCACTCGCGGCATCCGCATCGCACGCAACGGCGAGACGCTCACGTGGTCCTCGTACGCGCGAGACGCGACCGACAAGGGGCGCTCCACTCACTTCGGCGTCCCGGCGGACGCGTCCTCGCGAGGCGCGCTGTCGCTCGGAGACGGCGTGTACACGGCCGGCACAGTGACGGACGCGCAGAGGAAGCCCGCCGTCATCACGCCGACCGAGCCCACCCCGACCCCGA
>CANSLE010000197.1 GCA_947647645.1 uncultured Microbacterium sp. | reverse complement strand
GTCGTGCGGGCGATCGGCTGCGCGCCGACGACGGGGATCGGAGCGGTCATCGGGTGCGGCTCGGAGCCGGGCGTCGTCGTCGACGACGGGGGCGTCGCGGCGGGAGCGGGTGTCCCGGCATCCTGCTGGGTCTTCTCGTACGCTTCCAGGACGGGCCACCAGGCCCGGTCGACAGAGTCACGATCCTTCGCGAACTGGTCGTACATCTCGGCGACGAGCCATTCGTTGGCCCCGAACTCGCCGTCGCTCGAAGTCCCCACGCCGGTCACCTGACTGGACACGGTTGCGCCTGCTTTCATCGATGAACTTCAGATCGTGCGAGGCCCGCGGCTGTGCATGGTGCGGCCCACACGCACACGTTCATCAAGGGTATCCCAGGTTTTCTGTCGGTACCGTGGGAGTCATGCAGTTCTCCGGCGTTGCGCCCACCGTCGATCTCACCTACTCCGACGTGTTCCTCGTTCCCCGCCGATCGGGGGTGACGAGTCGGCTCGACGTCGACCTGTCGCCGCGCGACGGCACCTCGGCGACCATCCCGCTGGTCGCCTCGAACATGAACTCCGTGACCGGCCCGCGCCTCGCCGCCGCCCTCGCCCGCCGCGGTGGCCTCGGCGTGCTGCCGCAGGACATGCCGCTGCAGGAGATCGACGCGGCGATCCGCTGGGTCAAGGACCAGCCGGTGCGGTGGGACACCCCCCTCGTGCTCCGCGCCGACGCGACGGTGGCGGAGGCGGCGGCCCTGCTGCCGGCCACCGAGGGCCACGGCATCGTCGTGGTGTCCGGCGACCCGTCGCGAGTGCACGTCGACGACATCCTCGGCGTGATCCCGGCGACGCGGTTGGGCACCGCGCTGCCCGACGCGCGCCTGGGTGATCTGACCCGTGGCCGCGGTGCGTCGATCGACGCCGACGACATCGCCGACGCGCGCCACGCATTCGACCTGCTCGTGGCGGCGGACGCGGAGACCGTCTGCGTTCTGCATCACGGCTACCTCGTCGGCACCCTCTCGCAGCGCACGGCGCTGCGCTCGACGCTCTACCGTCCCGCGGTCGACGCGGACGGCCGACTCATCGTGGCAGCGGCCGTCGGCATCAACGGCGACGTCGCCGCGAAGGCGAAGGCGCTCGCCGCCGCCGGCGTCGACGTGCTCGTGGTCGACACAGCGCACGGCCACCAGGAGGGGATGCTGCGCGCACTGCAGACCGTGTCGGGCCTGGGTCTCGGCATCCCGATCGCCGCCGGCAACATCGTCACGGCCGATGGCGCGCGCGACCTCGTCGGCGCGGGCGCCACGATCCTCAAGGTCGGTGTGGGCCCGGGCGCGATGTGTACCACCCGCATGATGACCGCCGTCGGACGACCGCAGTTCTCGGCCGTGCTCGAGACGGCCGGCGCGGCCGCCGAGCTCGGCGCCCATGTGTGGGCCGACGGCGGTGTGCGCTACCCGCGCGACGTAGCCCTGGCGCTGGCCGCCGGCGCGGCATCCGTGATGATCGGCTCGTGGTTCGCCGGCACGATCGAAGCTCCCGGCCCGTTGCAGAGCGACGCGGCCGGCCGTGTGTACAAGGAGTCGTGGGGCATGGCATCCACGAAGGCCGTGCAGGGACGCTTCGGACGCCTCGACGCCTACGACCGTGCGCGCAAGGAGCTGTTCGCCGAGGGTATCTCGTCGTCGAAGATCTACCTCGACCCGCTGCGTCCGTCGGTGGAGGACCTCGTCGACATGATCACATCGGGCGTCCGGTCGTCGTTCACGTACGCCGGCGCCGCGACCGTGCCCGAGTTCCACGAGCGCGCCACGGTCGGCCTGCAGTCCGCGGCGGGCTACGAGGAGGGCAAGGCGCTGCCGGTCAGCTGGTGAGCGCCTGCCATTCTCGTCGGAGCACCCCCATGACCACCGAGTCGTAGCGCTCGCCACGCACCTCACGGGCGTCGCGGAAGCGGGCCTCCTCGGTGAATCCGAGGCGGCGGCCCACCGCCAGCATCCGTTCGTTGCCCGACCATGTCGAGTAGTCGAGGCGGACCGCGTCGGTCGTGCGGAAGAGATAGCCGGTCCAGATCCGCAACGCCTCGGTGCCGATACCCCGGCCGCGCAGCGCGGGGTCGTAGACCGTGAGACCCATGCGCCGCCAGTCGGACTCCTCCGATTCCCAATGCCACGACACGCTGCCCAGCATCGTGTCGTCATCGTCGGCGTCGACGACGACACCCCGCGGCAGCGGCACCTGGGCCGCGTACGACCCGTCGGCAAGTGCCGCGCCGAGCCGGGCGCAGACCGCGTCGATCTGCGCAGCGTCGAGCTTCGCGAAGTAGGGGCCGTCCCAGCGGTGCCAGTCCTGATCGGGCTGCAGCCAGCGTCGATACGTATCGAGGTCGGAGGGCCGCAATGCCCGCACGCGGATGCCGCGGCTCTCGCCGATGAGGTCGTCGCTGGGCGCCGTGGTCATCGTCCCATTGTGCCCGCGGCTTCCAGCCCCGCCCCACAGTGCGGTGCCGTAAACTCTTCCCCACCATGGACGACCCTCCCAGTTGCAGACGTTCGCCCCACCGACCCTCCCCGATCATGATCGGGGGTGACGTGTGATGGACTACGTCATGTTGGGCGTGGGGCTTCTGCTCACCATCGGAACCGGTCTGTTCGTCGCGAGCGAGTTCGCGCTCGTCAACCTCGATCGCGCCGACCTCGAAGCCCGCCAGGCGGCGGGGGAGACGCGGCTGGCGCTGACGATCAGCGCGCTGCGCATCACCTCGACCCACCTCTCCAGCGCGCAGCTGGGCATCACTCTGACCACCCTTCTCACCGGCTACACGATGGAGCCGGCGCTGACCAGCATGCTGAGACCGGTGCTGACCGGATGGGTTCCGGACACGCTCGTCCGTGTCGTCGCGACCACGGTCGCCATCGTCATCGCGACGACGTTCTCGATGATCATCGGTGAGCTCGTGCCGAAGAGCTTCGCCCTCGCCATTCCGCGACAGACGGCGAAGCTCGTCATCCCGTTCCAGGTCGCGTTCACGACCGTCTTCCGCCCCGCGATCACCGTGCTCAACGGCAGCGCCAACGCCGTGCTGCGCGGGATGGGGGTCGAACCGAAGGAGGAGCTGTCGGGTGCCCGCACCGCGGAGGAGCTCTCGAGCCTGGTCCGCCGCTCCGCGAGTGCGGGCGTGCTCGAGGAGGACACCGCGTCGCTGCTGGATCGCACCCTGACCTTCGCACGCCTCACGACCGCCGACGTGATGACCCCGCGCCCCAGCATCCACGCCGTCGCCGCCGGTGACAGCGTCGAGGACGTCATCCAGCTCGCGCGACGCACGGGCCACAGCCGCTTCCCGGTGTACGACGAGTCGATGGACGACATCACGGGGATCGTGCACCTCAAGCAGGCCGTCAGCGTCCCGCGCGAGCGCCGCGCCGATGTGCCCGCCGCCGCGATCGCCGAGGAGCCGCTGCGGGTGCCGGAGGCCGTGCACCTGGGCGCCGTCATGTCGGAGCTCCGCTCACGCGGCTATCAGATGGCCATCGTCGTCGACGAATACGGGGGCACGGCCGGCGTGGTCACGCTCGAGGACCTCGTCGAGGAGATCGTGGGCGAGGTGCTCGACGAGCACGACCGCAGTCGGGCGGGCGTGGTCCGCCGGGGCGGGTCCGTCACATTCCCCGCGGAGCTGCGTCCCGACGAGGTGCGGGACCGCACCGGCATCCGCGTGCCCGAGGGCGACGTGTACGACACCGTGGGTGGGTTCTTCATGTCGACGCTCGAGCGCATCCCCGTCGTCGGCGACCGTATCGAGCTCGAGGACGGCACGCTGGAGGTGCAGCGGATGGACGGCCGCCGCGTCGATCGCGTCAGGTTCACGCCACGCCCGCTGCCGGAGGGCGCCGCGCCCGCGGGCTCGGCTCCCGAGGGAGGTGAGCGTCGATGAACGACTGGGCCGGAATCGCATGGCTGGTGGTCCTCCTCGCGTTCAACGCGTTCTTCGTCGGCGCGGAGTTCGCCGTCATCTCGGCACGACGCTCGCAGATCGAACCCCTCGCCGAGAAGGGCTCGAAGACGGCGGCGACGGCGCTCTACGCGATGGAGCACGCCACGCTCATGCTCGCGACGAGCCAGCTCGGCATCACGATCTGCTCGCTGCTGATCCTGAACGTTTCCGAGCCGGCGATCCACCACCTCCTCCAGGCCCCCCTGGGGCTCACGGGCTGGAGCGACGCCGTCATCGGCGGGGTCGCGTTCGCGATCGCGTTGATCGTCGTGTCGTACCTGCACGTGGTCTTCGGCGAGATGATCCCGAAGAACCTCGCGTTCTCGCTGCCCGACCGGGCCGTGCTGCTGCTCGCGACGCCGCTCGTGTGGACGTCGAAGATCCTCTACCCGGTGATCGTCGCGCTCAACTGGATCGCGAACCACATCGTGCGCCTGTTCCGGGTGGAGCCGAAGGACGAGGCGGCCTCCACGTTCACGCTCGACGAGGTCGCCACGATCGTCAACCAGTCGCGCATCGAGGGCGTGCTCGACGACGCGTCCGGCGCGGTCACCGCCGCTCTCGAGTTCACCGACAAGAAGGCGCGCGACGTCGCTGTGCCGCTGTCGGACCTCGTGACGCTGCCGGAGACGACGACGCCCGACGAGATCGAGCGGGCGGTCGCCAAGCACGGCTTCTCGCGCTACGTGATCGTGGATGCCGAGGGCGCCCCTGTCGGCTACGTCCACCTCAAGGACGTGCTGCGCGCGGCCGAGGGCGCCGGCGCGGAAGAGAAGGTCGCGGCGCCGATCAGACCGAAGCGCATCCATCACATGGTGCCGGTCGCCGAGACGACCGACCTCGAGGACGCCCTCGCGCTCATGCGGCGCACGAGCCGCCACCTCGCCCAGGTGCGCAACGCCGCGGGCGAGACGACCGCGGTGCTCTTCCTGGAGGACATCATCGAGGAGCTGGTCGGCGAGGTGCACGACGCGACGCGACGCGGCTACTGAGTCGCGGCCTCTGGTCGCTCAGCGGGTACGTGGGCGGGCGCGCTCGTACTGCGGCGGCCAGAGGCCGCCGTCGGGCTCGCCCAGCTCCCCCTGCGCGCGCAGCGCGAAGTGCGGGTCGCGCAGCCATTCGCGTCCGGCGAGGATGACGTCCGCCGCCCCGGAGGCGAGGATCTG
>CANSLE010000196.1 GCA_947647645.1 uncultured Microbacterium sp. | reverse complement strand
AGCCGCGGCCACGGCAGACGGGGCCGTCCCGCGCGTGGCGCGCGCGAGGGCGCCGGCGTACCCGTCGTACTCCGGGGGCGGCGGCACGTCGAACTCGTCGGGCGGCGTCAGCTCATCGACGTCCCACGGCACGTCCGCATACGGGTCGTCGTCGCGATGGGTCGATGCAGTCACCCGTCCAGGCTAGCCGCGGCATCCGACGCCTGCGGCCGCCGCGGGCGGCGTCAGAGCCGGAGGAACGCCGTGGCGCGCACGACGGCGGCGCCCTTCTCGACGGAGGCGGCGAGATCGACCTCCGCCCGAAGGCGCCAGTCGTGGTCACCGGCGGGGTCGTCGATGGTCTGCTCGACCCGCCAGATCCCGGATGCCGCGGCATCCGTCCGGTCGATCTCGCACAACCGGGGCGAGCGGGCCGGCCCGCCGGTGAGGATCTCATCGTGCTCGTCGTAGTAGCGGTCCAACGCCACCGGCCAGTCGAGGTCGGGGTCGAGGGCGACGAGGGCGTCGTCGTCTTGCAGCGCCGCGAGCTGCACACGGCGGAACAGCTCGTTGCGCACGAGCACGGTGAAGGCGCGCTCGTTCGTGAGGATCGACGGCGGAGCGGGCGGGACGATGGGCGCGCCGTCCTCGGGCAGCACCGCGGCGGGGTCGATGAGCGCCGACCATTCGTCGACGAGGCTCGAGTCCACCTGCCGCACGAGCTCGCCGAGCCACTCGATGATGTCCATCAGCTCATCGGTGCGCGCGTCGGCGGGCACCGTCTGGCGGATCGCCCGGTACGCATCGGAGAGGTAGCGCAGCACCAGCCCCTCGCTACGCGCCAGCTGGTAGAAGGAGACGTATTCCGCGAACGACATGGCCCGCTCGAACATGTCGCGCACGACCGACTTGGGGCTCAGCTCGAAGTCGCGCACCCACGGCTGACTCGACGCGAAGACCTCGAACGACTGCGCCAGCAGGGCGGCCAGCGGCTTCGGGTAGGTGATGTCCTCGAGGAGCGCCATCCGCTCCTCGTACTCGATCCCGTCCCGCTTCATCGCCGCGACGGCCTCGCCGCGGGCGCGGTACTCCTGCTGCGACAGGATCGCGCGCGGATCGTCGAGCGTCGCCTCGATCACGCTCAGCACGTCCAGGGCGTAGTGGCCGGTGCCGATGCCGCCCGCCGCGGCGGCCCCGGGGCCGGGCTGTTCATAACTCCGGAAGGACGATGCAGTTTCGTCGGAATCGGGTGCTGTGGGCTCCTCGGCGCCGAGATCGCCGGAGTTGTGGACACGCGCCCCGACGCCCGGCCGCACGTCGTCGTCGGGCGAGAGCAGCTCGATCGCGGCGAGCGCGAAAGGCGACAGCGGCTGGTTGAGGGCGAAGTTCGGCTGCAGGTCGACGGTGAGCGCGATGCGGGGGCCGAATGCCGCGGCACGGTCGACCTCGACGATGCCGGCGTCCACGAGCGTCCGGAAGATCGCGATTGCACGCCGGGCGAGCGCGTAACGGCGCTCGCGCGGCTCGTGGTTGTCGAACACGAGCGAACGGACGTTGCCGAAGACGTCGCCGCCGCGGCCGATGACGTTGATGAGCATCGCCGCCGTCAGCTTCAGCTGCGGCACGAGCGGCTCGGGCGGTGCCGCGATGAGCCGCTCGTACGAGCCCTCGCCCCAGTTGACGACCCCGGTGGGCGCCTTCTTGCGGACGATCTTCTTCCGCTTGGCCGCGTCGTCGCCGGCCTTCGCCAGCGCGACCGCGTTCTCGATCTCCCACTCCGGCGCCATCACGACGACGTTGCCGTGCGTGTCGTACCCGGCCCGGCCGGCGCGACCGGCCACCTGGTGGAACTCGCGTGCGCTGAGCTGGCGCATCCTCGTGCCGTCGTACTTGCTCAGCGCCGTGACCATCACGGTGCGGATCGGGACGTTGATGCCGACGCCGAGCGTGTCGGTCCCGCAGATCACCCGGAGCAGCCCCCGCTGGGCGAGCGTCTCGACGAGGCGCCGGTACCGGGGCAGCATCCCCGCGTGGTGCACGCCGATGCCCGCGCGCACGAGCCTCGACAGCGTCTTGCCGAAGCCGGTCGTGAAGCGGAAGCCGCCGATCGCCTCGGCGATCTCGTCGCGCTGGGCGCGGGTGGTGAGGCTGACGGATGCCAGGGCCTGCGCCCGTTCGAGCGCGGCCGCCTGCGCGAAGTGCACGATGTAGACGGGCACCTCGCGCTCGTCGACGAGCATCGTCAGCACCTCGTGGACGGGGCGGCGCTCGTAGGAGAAGTGGAGGGGCACCGGACGCTCGACGCCGGTGATCTCCGCCACCGGCCGGCCCGTCCGCCGGGCCAGGTCGTCGGCGATGGGGGTCACATCGCCGAGCGTCGCCGACATCAGCAGGAACTGCGCCCGCGGCAGCAGGAGCAGCGGCACCTGCCACGCCCACCCGCGGTCGGGGTCGCCGTAGTAGTGGAACTCGTCCATCACGACCTGGTCGACGGCGGCATCCGCGCCCTGACGCAGTGCGATGTTGGCGAGGATCTCGGCGGTGCAGCAGACGATCGGCGCCTCGGGGTTCACGGAGGAGTCGCCCGTGACCATGCCGACGTTCCCGGGGCCGAAGATCTCGACGAGGGCGAAGAACTTCTCGCTGACCAGCGCCTTGATCGGCGCCGTGTAGTACGAGCGCCCTCCGGCGGCCAGCGAGGCCGCGTGCGCGGCGATCGCGACCAGCGACTTCCCCGTCCCGGTCGGCGTCGACAGGATGACGTTCGCCCCCGAGACCAGCTCGATGACCGCCTCGTCCTGCGCGGGGTAGAGGGTCAGCCCCCGCCCCTGCGCCCAGGACACGAAGCCCTCGTACGCGGCATCCGCCGTCGCCTGTGCGGGCACGAGCTCGGTCAGTGCCGGGGCGGAGGTCATCCCCCGAGTCTGCCAGGCGGCGAGGCCGCGAACACCACACGCGTCCCCTCGCCGAGCGCCGCCTCCAACGTCGCGGTCCCCGATCCCGGTGTCGTCACCACCACGTCGAAGTCCTGCAGCGAGGCGATCTGAAAGGCACCTTCTCCCGGGAACTTGAGCGACGTCGTGACCAGGACGGTTCGATCGGCTGCCCGACACATCCGGTGCTTGATCGTCGCCTCCTGGTTGAGATCGGTCACCACCGAGCCGTCCGGGCGCACCCCGCTGCTGCTGATCACGGCGACGTCGGCGTGGATCAGTGCCAGCATCTGCTCCGTGAGCGGCCCGGAGACCGTGCCCGGTTTCGACCCGACGGCACCGCCCAGCAGGATGAGCGTGCACAGGTGCTCGTCGCCCAGGGCGCGCAGGATCCAGAGGTTGTTGGTGACGATGGTCACGGGCCGGTCCCGCAGGTGACGCGCGACGGACAGCGTGGTGTGTCCGATGTCGAGCAGCACCACGTCGCCGTCCTCGACGAGGGCCGCCGTCGCTGCGGCGACGAGCCGCTTCTCGGCCGCATCGGCGTCACCGTCCTCGAACCCGTGGGATGCCGCCGCGATCGCGGTCGCTCCGCCGTGCACACGGCGAAGGCTGCCGGCGAGCTCGAGCCGCTCCAGGTCGCGGCGGATCGTCGTCCCGCTGACGTCGAACAGTCCCGACAGCTCGTCGACCGTGACGCTTCCCGCCGCCCGGATGCGCTCGACGATGGCTGCTTCGCGCTGGTGCGTGAGCATCCGTGGTCTCCCCTTCGTTCATGTGTGATCGACAATCAGTGTGGCGGCGCTCATTTTCGCTCATATTAACGCGGAATGAACGGTGATTAGCGCTCATTTGAAACCTGTCTTGAGGATATCGCCAATAATGCGCACCGAGGTTAGCGTGAAATCGCCCACCCCGACCGGGTGCCGCAACTCCCGATCCTCTCTCTCACCCAGGAGCATTTTTCGTGAAGACTCCCCGCCTGCTCGCCTCCCTCGTCGCCGTCGCGGCCGCGAGCCTCGCCCTGGCCGGCTGCGCCCAAGGCGCGGACGCGTCGTCCTCGGACGGCTCGGACAAGAAGCTCACCGTGTTCATCAGCGCGGACACCAACATCCAGGATCTCTGGCAGAAGACCCTCATCCCCGCCTTCCAGAAGGACAACCCCGGGTACACGGTGAACGTCGCCTTCGACCTCCACGGCGCCCACGACCAGCAGTCCGTCGCCAAGCTCACCGCCGCGACGCTGCAGAAGAACGACCCCGGCTACGACCTGATCGATGCGGGGTTCGTCTCGCAGGTGGCCGCCTCCGGCCTGCTGAGCAAGGTCACCCCCGCGCAGGTCCCCGGGCTGGCCGACGTTCCCCAGAACCTCCTCCAGGCGGGCGGCGACGGCGGCGTGCCCTACCGCGGCTCCAGCGTCGTGCTCGCGTACGACACGACCACGGTGCCGACCCCGCCCAAGACGCTCAACGAGCTCCTCGCCTGGATCAAGGCCAACCCCGGCAAGTTCACCTACAACTCGCCGAGCACGGGCGGCAGCGGGGGCTCCTTCGTGACGACGGTTCTCGACCAGAACATCTCCGACGCCGACCGCACGACATTGGAGACCACGGCTGCGCCCGAGCTGGAGAGCACCTGGGCGAAGGGCTTCGCCACGCTGGCCGGCCTCAACCCGTACGTCTACCAGAACGGCGTCTATCCGAACGGCAACGGCCAGGTGCTCGACCTGCTCTCCAGCGGTCAGATCTCGATGGCTCCGGTGTGGAGCGACCAGTTCGTCACCGGCGTCAAGAACGGGCAGATCCCGTCGCGCATCTCGTACACCCAGATCTCGGACCCCTCGTTCACCGGCGGGGCGAGCTATCTCGGCATCCCCTCGGCCTCGCCGCGCCAGGCCGACGCGCAGAAGCTCCTCTCCTGGGTGCTGTCGCCGACTGCGCAGGCGCTGGTCGCCGACAGCATCTCGGGCTATCCCGTGATCTCGCTCGACAAGCTGCCGGCGTCGGTGCAGGACACCTTCAAGAATGCCGACATCGCGCACCTGCGCCCCGCCTACTTCGCGGCGAACGGTGCGGACATGAGCAAGGCCTGGGCGCAGAAGGTCCCCGGCAAGCAATGACCGTCGCCACCGCCGAGCAGGCGGTGGGCGCCGCGGGTGGGCGGGCCGCCGCGTCCCCCCCCTGCGCGGGGGGCCGGGTGCGGGGGGCGCTGACGCCGGGGCTCGGCATCACCCACATGGGAGGGGT
>CANSLE010000195.1 GCA_947647645.1 uncultured Microbacterium sp. | reverse complement strand
ACCCTGCGCGACGCCGCTGCGGCGGTCGCGGCATCCGACCCCGTGACGGCGCTCTGGACCAACCGCGACGGCGCGCTCGTCGCGAACGGACGAGAGGCACTCGATCTCCTCGTCGCGCAGGTGTCCTCACCGGTGCGCTGGGACCTCTGCATGGATGCCTTCGCGGCGGCCGGCGTCACCGGCATCATCGAGCTCGCGCCCGCGGGTGCGCTGACCGGACTCGCCAAGCGTGCGCTCCGCGGCATCCCGACCGTGGCCGTGAAGACACCCGACGACCTCGCGGCTGCGGCCGCCCTGCTGACAGGAGGCGACGCGTGACCGACGCGCCCACCCGACCCACCCTCACCCAGGCGACGGGCCCAGCCCATACGCGCATCTACGCCTACGGCGCGGCGCGCGGCGAGAACGCCGTCCCCAACGACGACCTGGTGGGGCCGATCGACTCCAGCGACGAGTGGATTCGGCAGCGCACCGGCATCGTCACGCGCGTGCGCGCGGATGCCGGGACCACCGCCATCGACCTCGCGTCCGACGCCGCGGCAGAGGCCGTGGCCACCGCCGGGATCGACCCGGCGCTCATCGACGCCGTGATCGTCGCGACGGTCTCCAACCCGAAGCAGACGCCGTCGGTCTCGGCGATCGTGGCCGACCGCATCGGCGCCAACCCCGCGGCGGCCTACGACGTCAACGCTGCCTGCGCCGGCTTCGCCTACGGTGTCGCTCAGGCCGACGCGCTCATCCGGGCCGGCTCTGCACACTATGCGGTCGTGGTGGGCGCGGAGAAGCTCAGCGACATCGTCGACCCGACCGACCGCTCCATCTCGTTCCTGCTGGGCGACGGTGCGGGCGCGGCGGTCGTCGGACCGAGCGATTTCCCCGGCATCGGCCCGACCGTATGGGGATCGGACGGGTCCAAGGCCGACGCGGTCGGGATGAATCACACCCTCGTCGAGTTCCGCGACGGCACGTCGCCGTGGCCGACGCTGCGTCAGGAGGGGCCGACGGTGTTCCGCTGGGCCGTCTGGGAGATGGTGAAGGTCGCCCGCCAGGCGATGGACGAGGCCGGCGTGCAGCCGTCCGACCTGGCCGCCTTCGTGCCGCACCAGGCGAACATGCGCATCATCGATGAGTTCGCCAAACAGCTGGGTCTTCCCGAATCGGTCGTCATCGGCCGTGACATCGAGACGACGGGCAACACGTCGGCCGCGTCTATCCCGCTTGCCACACATCGTCTGCTCGTCGAGCACCCGGAGCTGTCGGGCGGGCTTGCCCTGCAGATCGGTTTCGGAGCCGGTCTCGTCTTCGGCGCCCAGGTCGTCGTCCTCCCCTGACGGCCCGAGATACCCGGTCGCGACGGCCGTCGCACCTAGACTGAACGTCGGCCCTGCAGGGCCCGTGAAACCCCATAAACAAGGAGAATCCCATGGCATTCAGCAACGACGAGGTCCTCGCAGGGCTCGCCGAACTCATCACGGACGAGACCGGGATCTCGGCGGACGAGGTCGCGCTGGAGAAGTCGTTCACCGACGACCTCGACATCGACTCGATCTCGATGATGACGATCGTCGTCAACGCCGAGGAGAAGTTCGGCGTCACCATTCCCGACGAAGAGGTCAAGAACCTCAAGACCGTCGGCGACGCCGTCACCTTCATCACCACCAACCAGGCCTGACCTCAGGCCTCGCCACCTGCACCCCGGTGGGGGCCTGTGCGCCCCCACCGGAGCAACGAGGAGACCATGAGCATTCCCCGAATCGTCGTCACCGGCATCGGCGCCTCCAGCCCCATCGGTGGGACCGCGCCGGAGAGCTGGTCCGCGCTGTTGGGTGGCGCCTCCGGCGCCCGCACGCTGGAGTACGACTGGGTCGAGCAGTACAACCTTCCCGTCACGTTCGCCGCCCAGGCCGCCGTACGTCCCGACACGGTGCTGGAGAGGCCGATCGCGAAGCGTCTCGACCCCTCGTCGCAGTTCGCGCTGGTCGCGGCGATGGAGGCGTGGGCGGATGCCGGCAGTCCCGAGGTCGATCCCGACCGTCTGGGCGTGGACTTCGCGACCGGGATCGGCGGGCTCTGGACTCTCCTCGACGCGTGGGACACGCTCCGGGAGAAGGGGCCGCGTCGCGTGCTGCCCATGACGGTTCCGATGCTCATGCCCAATGCGGCAGCGGGCAACCTGTCGCTGCACTTCGGCGCCCGCGCCTATGCGCGTACGGTGGCCAGCGCGTGCGCGTCGAGCACGGAGTCGATCGTGAACGCGGTCGAGCACCTGCGCGACGGCCTGGCCGACGTCGTCATCGCTGGTGGCACCGAGTCGGTGATCCACCCAGTCACCATCGCATCCTTCGCCTCGATGCAGGCGCTCTCCAAGCGCAACGACTCCCCCGAAACGGCGTCGCGCCCGGGCAGCATCGACCGTGACGGTTTCGTGATGGGCGAGGGCGCCGGCGTCCTCATCCTCGAGACCGAGGAGCACGCCAAGGCGCGCGGCGCGAAGATCTACGCCGTCGTCGTCGGCGGTGGTGTCACGGCGGACTCGTACCACATCACGGCGAACGACCCCGAGGGCACCGGCGCCGCGCGTGCAGTCAGCCTCGCGCTGGCGATGGCGGACGCGTCGCCCGACGACGTCACCCACATCAACGCCCACGCCACCTCCACCCCGGTCGGCGACCCCAACGAGTACGTCGCGCTCAAGAGCGTCTTCGGCGACCGTATCGACGAGATCCCGGTGTCGGCGACGAAGGCATCGACCGGGCATCTGCTCGGCGGCACCGGTGCGCTCGAGGCCATCTTCACGATCCTCGCCCTGCGCGACCGTGTGGCACCGCCCACGATCAACATGACAGAGCAGGACCCGGCGGTCCCCTTCCGCCTGTCGGGTGCGCCGACGCCGCTCGGTGACGGCGCGCAGCTCGCGATCAGCAATTCCTTCGGTTTCGGCGGACACAACGCGGTCGCCGCGTTCGCGTCGGTCTGACCGCCGCACGGCATCCGGGCACGAAGACGCCCCCGCATCCTCTGGGATCGCGGGGGCGTCTTTCGTGTCAGACGAGGATGCGCTGTCTCGGTCTCCGGGAAGCCGTCCGAAGCCGGTACCGACGCCTCGACTCGTCTGAGTCCGTGGGGGCCGGTTCCTCAGCCGACCTTGTGGAGCCAGACGACGGGGGCGTCGTCGCTGGCGTGGCGGAAGGGCTCGAGTTCCTCGTCCCAGGCCGACCCGAGCGCGACCTGGAGCTCGCGCTGCAGGTCGTACGGGTCGCCGGCGGCGATCTCGAGGGCATAGCGGATGCGGTCCTCGGGGACGACGACGTTTCCGACGGTGTCGGTCTGCGCGAAGTGGATGCCGAGATCGGGCGTGTGCATCCACCGCCCGCCGTCCGAACGCGGTGTGGGGTCTTCACTCACCTCGAAGCGCAGGTGCTCCCACCCGCGGATGGCGGTGGCGAGGGCGGCGCCGGTGCCGGCAGGGCCCTCCCAATAGAACTCCGCGCGGCGGCTCCCGGAGAGCACCGGCTGCTCCGTCCACTCGAAGTTGACCGCACGCCCGAGGGCGCGGCCCACTGCCCACTCCAGGTGGGGGCACAGCGCACGTGGCGCGGAGTGGATGTAGATCACTCCGCGCGCCTGTGGGGTCGACGTGGTCGCCATCGCCATTCTCCGTTTCTTCAGGTACGTCTTCCCCTACGACCTGACAACGGATGGTGGCGGCTCTATGCTTGTGCGCCCATTATGACCGATAGCGGCGCGGAATCACAACCGTGTCATTGGCGGGCGCGCGACGCGCGGACTTCCCACGTCCGGAACTGCTCGGCGATCGCGCGTGACTGGGTGTGATGCAGGTAGTGGTCGCCGTCCAGCGGAACGACGGTCCCATCGGCGACCGCCGCAGCCTGTCGCTCGTGCAGGCCGATCCAATCGGGGTTTCGGGGGTTCGCCGCGACGACGAACAGCAGGAGCGGCAGGTCGACCGGGAACGTCTCGTCTCGCGCCCGCGCGAAGTTCGAGGAGATGCGGCCCATCTCGTCGAGATATGTCGGGGCGAGCGAGTTGCGATTGGTGAGGAGAGCGATCTGCTCGCGGTCGCTGTCGGTGTAGGCCGGCCCCGCGTACCCGCCGTCGCCGCCGAGAGCCGCGGCGACACGCGCGAGGCCGAGGAACTTGGCCGCGCCCAGGAGACCCGTGGGCATCGCGGCATCCATGCCCGGCTGCCCCGGCACCGACGAGTCGATACCGACGAAGGCCTGCACCTCTTCCGGGTAGCGCCGAGCGAACTCGATGCCGTAGATGCCCGCGATGGAATGCCCCATCAGCGTGTAGCGGTCGATCCCGAGCCCCTGGAGTGCGCTGTGGATCTCGGTCACGATGTTCGCGGTCGTGCGCTCGCGGTCGGTGCCGTCGCTGAGCCCGTAGCCGAAGGGCTCGACCACGATCACCCGGTGCTCCTCGGCCAGGAGCGAGACCAGCGGCGCGAAGTCCCGGACGGGCGAAGACGTGCCGAAACCGGGGATCATCACGACGTTCTCCGCTCCAGCGCCGGTGACGAGCACATTCATCTCGCGCCCGTCCACCGGGACACGCTGGCCGTAGGTCTCTATGCGGTTGCTTTCGGCGCCGGTCGCCACCGCGTTGACGACGGTGGTGGTCGACAGTGCGAGCGTCACGACGATCGCCACCGCCGCCATGGTCTTGAGCGTTCTTCTCATCGCGGTGCGCATGTCCGCCTTTCCGGGAGCACCCCGTGTGCGCCTCCCCTCCAGCCTGGCTGTGCGAGGCTCCCCGCGCGTCGCCCTGCCGTGGTCAGTGGCATACCGCGTTCGCGGTATCTCGGCGTGGTCCCGCGGGTGGATCCGTTCCGTCGGGCCGAAGTGGATACTGAAGGGATGCCGTCTCCTCGTCCCCCCGGCATCGGGGCGCCTCTGAGCGATGTGCTCGCCGTGGCGATCGTCGTGCTCTTCGCGCTCCTTCCCTACCCGGACGGGGACTTCCGGGTGGGAGGCCCGCTTCTGGTGCTCGCGACCCTGCCCGCCGCGGCGATGCCGTTCCGCCGTCGCGCACCCCTCGGCGTGCTGGCGGCGAGCGTGACGTGCGCGATCGTCCTCGCGCTCACCGGGGTCCTCGCGCCGGGTGCCCTCATCGCGGTGGCGATATCCGCCTTCGCGGT
>CANSLE010000194.1 GCA_947647645.1 uncultured Microbacterium sp. | reverse complement strand
GGAGCTGGGGCTGGAGACCTTCGACCGCTACCGCGACGGCGACAGCGTGTACATCGGACCCGATGGCGTGGCCCACCGCTACACCGGCGAGATGTTTCCCGTGAGCGCCGAGACCGAGAAGACCATCGCCGAGGTCACCGCACGCCTCGACGCGATGGTCGCCGAGATCGACCCCGACCGCCCCTGGGCCCATCCGCAGGCGGCGCAGTGGGACACCGTCTCCTGGGATGCGTGGCTGCGCGAGCAGACCGATGACGACGAGGCCATCCGCAACCTCGCCTTCCCGACCGGGTCGGCGATGCTCACGAAGCCCACCCACGCGTTCTCGCTGCTGCAGTCGCTGCTGATGGCGGCATCCGCGGGCAGCTACTCACACCTGGTGGACGCCGATTTCATCCTCGACAAGCGGGTCGTGGGCGGCCTCCAGCAGGTGCCGCTGCTGCTGGCCGAGCGCCTCGGGGACGACGTCCTGCTCGGCCAGCCGGTGCGGACGCTCGAGTACGCCGAGGGGGAGGGCGTCGTCGCGGTGGCCGACGGCGTGACCGTGCGCGCGCGCCACGCGATCCTCGCCCTCGCGCCCGTGCTCTACAACCGCATCTCCTTCGTGCCGCCACTGCCGCGCCTGCAGCACCAGATGCACCAGCACCTCTCGATGGGCTTCGTCATCAAGGTGCACGCGGTGTACGAGACCCCGTTCTGGCGCGAGAAGGGCCTGTCCGGCACCGCGTTCAGCCCGTACGAGCTGTCGCATGAGGCGTACGACAACACGAACCACGGCGACGAGCGCGGCACGCTGGTCGGCTTCGTCTCCGACCGCACCGCCGACGACCTGTTCCGCCTCAGCGCCGAGGAGCGCAAGGAACGCATCCTCGCGTCGCTGAGCCACTACTACGGTCCCGAGGCGATGGACCCCGTCGTGTACTACGAGAGCGACTGGGGAGCCGAGGAGTGGACGCGCGGCGCCTATGCGGCCTCGTTCGATCTGGGCGGGCTCCACCGGTACGGCGCAGAGCTGCGCACCCCCGTCGGCCCGGTCCGTTTCGCCTGCAGCGACATGGCCGGCGCGGGCTACCAGCACGTCGACGGCGCGATCCGGATGGGCCGCCTCGCCGCGCAGCAGATCCTCGACGAGCTCCGCGCATGAGCCGGCACATCGTCGTCGGCTACACCGCGACCAAGCCCGGGCGCGACGCCGTCGCGTTCGGGGCGCGGCTGGCTGCAGCCCTCGACGCCGTGCTCGACGTCGCGATCATCCTCCCGAGCGCGGACCGTAGCGTCATCACCCCGCCGGATGTCGGATACGACCGGCACCTGCGCGCGCAGGCGCAGACCTGGATCGCGGAGGCCATCGACCGCATCCCCGCCGACGTGGTGGCGCACGCCCATGTGCGTCCGGCCGAATCGTTCGCCGAGGGACTGGTGAGCCTCGCCGATGCCCTGGGGGCGTCCTACATCGTGGTCGGCGCCGCCGACGGCGGCTCCCGCGGACGTCATCGGCTGGGGTCGACGACGACAGCGCTGTTGCACTCGTCGGACGTCCCCGTCGTGCTCGTCCCCCGCGGTGCGCGCAAGATCGCCTCCGAGACCGGGATCACCCGGCTGACGGTCGCGATCGGAACGCGGCCGGGTGCGGACGCCCTCATCGCCGAGACCGCCGAGCTCGCCGAGGCGACCGGTGCGCCGGTGCGCCTCCTCTCACTGCTGCCGGTCGACCTGCCGCCCTCGGCCGACACCGGTGCCATCCGCATCGCCGGTACGACGAAGGCCGACGAGGTACTGGCCGCGGCGCGCGCCGAGCTGCCGGCGGGCCTGCGGACCGATGTGGCCGTCGCGGCAGGCGACAGCATCGAGGAGGCGGTGTCCTACCTCGACTGGCAGCCCGGCGAGGTCGTGCTGGTGGGCTCGAGCCGGCTCGCGCAGCCCCGCCGCCTGTTCCTCGGGTCGACGGCCGCCAAGATGCTCCACGAGATCACCGTCCCGGTGGTCGTCGTCCCCCGCACCCGCTCTCACATCGAGGAGGCTCGACGATGAGCACGCCCTCCGCCCCCGACGCCCCGGCCGCCTCCGCCGAGACCGCCGGTCTGTCCAGCAAAGGTCTGAGCGCGGGCACGATCGGACTCATCGGTGCCGTCGTCATCGGCATCTCCTGCGTGGCCCCCGCGTACACCTTCACGGCGGCGATCGGCTCGACGGTCGCCAAGGTCGGTGTCCAGCTGCCGGCGATCATCCTCGTGGGGTTCATCCCCATGCTGCTGGTGGCCCTCGGCTACCGCGAGCTGAACAACCGGATGCCGGACTCGGGCACATCCTTCACGTGGGCGGCGCGTGCGTTCGGTCCCTGGGTGGGCTGGATGGCGGGGTGGGGGCTCGTCGCCGCCACCATCATCGTCCTCTCGAATCTCGCGGGGATCGCGGTGGACTTCCTCTTTCTCCTGATCTCGCAGCTCAGCGGCCAGCCCGACGTCGCCGCGCTCACCTCGATCATCCCGATCAACATCGCCGTCTGTCTCGTCTTCGTGCTCGCCGCGACGGTGATCTCCTACCGCGACATGCAGACCACGCAGAAGCTGCAGTACGTGCTGGTGACGTTCCAGGTGATCGTGCTCATCGGCTTCGCGGTGGCTGCCGTGGTGCGCTACGCGAACGGTGAGGCCTTCGATCCGACCCCCTTCGACCTGCAGTGGTTCAACCCGTTCGCGGTGTCGTCCTTCAGCGCTTTCGCCGCGGGCCTGTCGCTGTCGATCTTCATCTTCTGGGGGTGGGACGTCACGCTCACCATGAACGAGGAGACGAAGGACCCTGATCGCACTCCCGGACGCGCGGCCACGATCACCGTCGTCACGATCGTCTCGCTCTACGTCCTGCTCGCCGTCACCCTGCTCATGTACGCCGGCATCGGCGACGGAGAGTTCGGTCTCGGCAACCCGGAGATCCGCGCGAACGCGTTCTTCGCCCTTGCCGGTCCGATCCTCGGTCCGTTCGCCGCGCTCGTCTCCCTCGCCGTGCTGACGAGTTCCGCATCGTCGCTGCAGTCGACCTTCGTCGGCCCGGCGCGCACGTTGCTGGCGATGGGACACTACGGAGCGCTCCCGCCCTCGTTCTCGAGAGTCAGCCCGCGATTTTTCACCCCGGGATTCGCCACGATCGTCGCGGCGGCGGTGGCCGCCGGCTTCTACTCGGTGATGCGCGTCGTCAGCACGAACGTGCTCTCCGACACCATCCAGGCCCTCGGCATGATGATCTGCTTCTACTACGGCATCACGGCATTCGCCTGCGTCTGGTACTTCCGCAAGCAGTGGTTCGACTCGATGCGAAACGTGTTCTTCATGCTGCTGTGTCCGCTCGTCGGCGGCGTCATCCTCGCCGTCCTGTTCGTCACGACCCTGATCGACTCGGCCTCGCCGTCCTACGGCAGCGGCTCGGAGGTGTTCGGCGTCGGTCTCGTGTTCGTCATCGGCGTCACGATCATCGTCAGCGGCATCCTCATCATGATCTGGCAGTCCGTGAAGCGTCCCGCCTTCTTCCGTGGCGAGACCCTCTCCACGGACGCCCCCGCCAGCACCCGTCGCCTGAAGGAGGCCGCACGTTGATCAGCGAAAGCGCACTGCTCGAGAAGGTCCCCCGCGGACTGCTCATCGGCGGCCGGTGGGGGGACGGCGCGGCCGGCACCTTCGCCGTCCGGGACCCCGCCACGGGCGACGTGCTCGTCGAGATCGCCGACGCCTCGCCGGAGGACGGCATCCGCGCCCTCGACGCGGCCGTCGCCGCGCAGGAGGAGTGGGCCGCCACGGCGCCCCGCGTGCGCAGCGACATCCTCCGCCGCGCGTTCGACCTGCTCACCGCCCGCGCCGACGAGTTCGCGCTGCTGATGACGCTCGAGATGGGAAAGCCCCTCGCCGAGGCGCGGGGCGAGGTGACCTACGGCGCTGAGTTCCTCCGGTGGTTCAGCGAAGAGGCCGTGCGCATCGCCGGCCGCTTCGGCTCGAACCCCGAGGGGACGGGGCGCATGATCGTCAGCCAGCGCCCCGTCGGTCCGTGCTTCTTCATCACGCCGTGGAACTTCCCGCTCGCGATGGCGACGCGCAAGATCGCGCCGGCGCTGGCCGCCGGCTGCACCGTCGTCGTCAAGCCCGCCGAGCTCACGCCGCTGACGACGCTCGCCTTCGCCGCGCTGCTCGTCGAGGCCGGGCTTCCCGCCGGCGTCGTGAACGTCGTCACGACCACCCATTCCGGTGCGCTGTCGGCGCCGATCATCGCCGATCCGCGGTTGCGCAAGCTCTCCTTCACCGGCTCGACACCGGTCGGCAAGAAGCTCATCGCCCAGGCGGCCGAGGGGGTGCTGCGCGTCTCGATGGAGCTGGGCGGCAATGCGCCCTTCGTCGTGTTCGACGATGCCGATCTCGACAAGGCCGTCGACGGCGCGATGCTCGCCAAGTTCCGCAACATCGGCCAGGCGTGCACGGCCGCCAACCGGTTCATCGTGCACGAGTCGGTCGCCGCGGAGTTCTCCCGTCGCGTCACCGACCGCGTCGCCGCGATGCGCGTGGGGCGCGGTACCGAGGAGGGCGTGCAGATCGGCCCGCTCATCGACCGCACCGCGGTCGACGGCACCGAGGCCCTCGTGACGGATGCCGTCGCGCGCGGTGCCCGCCTGCTCACCGGCGGTGAGCCCCTCGACGGGCCGGGGACGTTCTTCGCCCCGACCGTGCTCGCCGACGTCGCGGCGGGCAGCGACATCCTGCGCGAGGAGATCTTCGGGCCGGTGCTGGCGATCGCGACGTTCACCGACGAGGACGAGGCGGTCCGCCTCGCGAACGACACCGAGTACGGGCTCGTCTCCTACGTCTTCACCGAGGACCTCGCGCGCGGCCTCCGGATGATCGACCGTCTCGAGACGGGGATGATGGGGCTGAACGCCGGCGTCGTCTCCAACGCGGCGGCGCCGTTCGGCGGGGTGAAGCAGTCCGGGATGGGGCGCGAGGGAGGCCTGGAGGGCATCCACGAGTACCTGTCCACCAAGTACACGCTGATCCCCGCCACCTGATCCGTACGCGAACCGACCACAACCCGACAGGAACGGAGAACGACGATGACGTATGCGGTTGTCAACCCCGCGACCGGCGAGACCCTCGCCACGTACCCCGACGCCACCGCGGAGGAGGTCGAGGCTGCGCTCGCCGCGGCCGCCGAGGCGGCGCGCACG
>CANSLE010000193.1 GCA_947647645.1 uncultured Microbacterium sp. | reverse complement strand
CGCCGCGTGCATGTCGACGATCACCAGGCCCTGGCTGTTCTCGGCCAGGATGTAGAGGCCCTGCAGCTGGGCCCGCGCGCGGCCCAGGGGCCAGGCCTCGTCGTTGGTCGCCGTCGGCGCCGGCGCGGGCGAGCACCTCGTCGAGCATCAGGTGCCGCAGGTCGGGGTCGTCGAGCTCGGCCCAGGTGCGCGGAGCGGCGACCGTGGGCTGCGCCCGCCCGCGGAGGGAGTAGGGCGCGATCGTGGTCTTGGCGGCGTTGTTCTGGCTCCAGTCGACGAACACCTTGCCGGGGCGGGCGGCTTTGCTCATGGCGCTGACGACGAGGTCGGGGTCGTCGGCCTCCAGCGCCCGCGCCAGCTCGTGCGCGAATGCCGAGATGTCCTCGCTCGTGCGCGTGGCGTCGAGCGCCGCATACAGGTGGATGCCCTTGGACCCGCTCGTCACGGGCAGCGGGTCCATCCCCATTCCGGCCAGGATGCCGCGGGCTCGGCGGGCCACCTCGGCGCAGGCGGCGAGTCCGACACCGGGACCGGGGTCCAGGTCGAGCACGAGGCGGTCGGGGTAGCCCCGTCCGTCATCGAAACGCCATTGCGGGGTGTGCAGCTCGAGGCTCGCGACCTGGGCGAGGTACACGAGACCGGCACGGTCGGTGACGAGTGGGTAGTCCTTCGCTCCGCCGGAGTGGTCGATCGGGCGCCGCGGCATCCACTCGGGGGTGCCGGCTTCGAGATCTTTCGCGAAGAAGGGCGGCTCGCTGGTGCCCTCCGGCCAGCGCAGGCGCGTGACCGGGCGCCCGGCGAGGTGCGGGAGCATCACGGGCGCGATGCGCGAGTAGTAGTCGATGACCTCGGCCTTGGTCGTCCCGGTCTCCGGGTAGAGCACCTTGTCGAGGTTGCTCAGTCGCACGCGCCGGCCGTCGACCTCGACGATCTGCGCTGACTGTGCCATGGCGCCAGGCTAGCGTCCAGCCCCTGGCGGGCGGGCGATGGAGCCGATTGACTGTGCGCATGAGATCGATCTGGAAGGGCGCGCTGACGTTCGGGCTCGTCAACGTGCCGGTGAAGGTGTACTCGGCGATCGAGGACCACGACGTCTCGCTGCACCAGGTGCACGCGGCCGACGGCGGACGCATCCGCTACCAACGGATCTGCGAGCTCGACGGCGAGGTCGTGCCCTACGCCGACATCGACAAGGCGTACGACGACGGTGAGCGCACGGTGGTGCTGACGGCGGAGGACCTCGCGTCGCTGCCGGCGGAGCGCAGCCGCGAGATCGAGGTCGTCGAGTTCGTTCCGAGCGATCAGATCGACCTGCTGACGCTCGACCGGCCGTACTACCTCGAGCCCGATTCGAGCTCGCCCAAGGCCTACGTCCTGCTGCGCCAGACGCTGGAGCAGACCGAGCGCACGGCCATCGTGCGGTTTTCGCTGCGTCAGAAGACGCGGCTCGCCGCACTGAGGGTCCGCGGTGACGTCCTGGTGCTGCAGACCCTGCTGTGGGCCGACGAGGTGCGGGAGGCGTCGTTTCCCGCGCTGGACGAGCCGGTCAAGATCTCCGACAAGGAGCTGGAACTGTCGGCATCCCTCGTGGAGAGCTTCTCGGCGGACTTCGACCCCGGCCAGTTCGTCGACGAGTACCAACAGGAGCTGCGCACCCTCATCGACGCGAAGCTCGAGAAGGGCGATGCGCTCGACACGTCCGAGACATTCGGTGACAAGGCCGAGAAGGATGCCGGGGGCGAGGTCATCGACCTGATGGCGGCGCTGCAGGCCAGCGTCGAGCGCAGCCGCGCCGCTCGCGCGGACAATGACAAGGTGGCCTCGCCCAAGAAGGGCAAGGCCACCAAGGCGTCCTGAGTCAGATCGCGGGGGCGTCGTCCTCGAGGGGCTCGACGGTCTCGGTGGCGAGGCCGGCGGCCTGCTCCTTCTTCACCTTGCGGCGCTCGGAGAAGTAGTGCCAGATCGTGATGAGGGCGGTGCCGCCGACGGCGGCCAGCAGGATGAGGTCGATGTACTTCGTGACGATGTCGGCGATCCACGGGATGTAGCCGATGACGAAGCCGAGCATCGTGAGCCCGAAGCCCCAGAGCAGCGCGCCGATGAGGTTGTAGAGCGAGTACTTGCGCCACGGCATGTGGCCGACACCGGCCGCGACCGGCGCGAACGTGCGGACGATCGGCACGAAGCGGGCGAGGATGACGGTGAGACCGCCGTAGCGCTCGAAGAACGCGTTGGTGCGCTCGACGTTCTTGCGGCTGAACAGTCCCGACTCTTTGCGTTCGAAGACCGCCGGTCCGCCCTTGTGCCCGATCAGATACCCGACTTCACCGCCGATGAAGGCCGAGAGGGCGATCAGCAGCGCGACGATCCAGATGTTGACGCCGAAGATGTTGGTCGTGTGAGTCAGCAGCCCCGCGATGACGAGCAGGGTGTCGCCGGGCAGGAGGAAGCCTACGAGCAGACCTGTCTCGGCGAAGACGATGAAGCACACCACCAGGAGGGCCCACGGGCCGGCGGAGTCGATGATGACCTGGGGGTCGAGCCAGGGGATGAGGGCGAAAGCGTGCACAAACTTCCCGTCGGTAGATCGGCGGTGGAGGGACCCGCTCGAAAGAGGTGAGCGGTCGCGGTCAGTCTACCGGGGCGCTTCCCGAGTGATTGCGGTGAATCGGCTGATCGATACAGGCTCCGCACGCCGACTCGTTCCGTGCGGAAGGTGGGACTTGAACCCACACGCCCGAAGGCACAGGAACCTAAATCCTGCGTGTCTGCCGATTTCACCACTCCCGCGGAGCGGCCAGTCTATCCGGCGGTGTCGACCGTCTCGGGAGCGTGCGCGTCGCTGAGTGCCGCCGCGCGGGGACGTCCGCCGATGATCCAGTAGCCGAGTCCGACGACGATGCCGCCGCCGACGAGGTTGCCGAGGCCGACCCACAGCATGTTGTTCGCGAAGAGGCCCCAGGTGAAGTGGGGGTCGCCGCTGAACAGGCCGATGCCGTAGGTGGTCATGTTGGCGACGACGTGCTCGAAGCCGGAGCTGATGAACGCGAGGATCGCGGCGAAGATCAAGAGGATCTTGGCGACGTCGGAGCGGACGCGCGCGCACATCCAGATCGCGAGGCACACGAGCACGTTGCAGAGGATGCCGCGGACGAACAACTGCAGCGGCCCCTCTTCGGCCTTGGCGGCGAGCATGTCGGCGATCATCTTGCCGGCGGGGGCGTTGGAATGCAGGACGCCCGACGCGACGATCAGCCCGGCGAAGATGAGGGCGCCGACGAGGTTGGCCACGAAGGTGGCCGCCATGGTGGCGATCGCCCGCCACCAGCCGACCGCTCCCATCAGGGCGCCCTGGGGGAGGATCATCATCGCACTCGTGAGCAGGTCGGCTCCGGCGAAGACGACGAGCGTGAGGGCGACGCCGAACACGAGGCCCGCCACGAGCTTGGCGAGGCCGTCGCCGGCGGCGATGAGGGGGCCGGCGGTGGCGACCATGAGGACGACGCCGATGCCGATGTAGGCGCCGGCGAGCATGCCGGACACGGCGAAGCGTCCGGGGGAGCGCAGGCCCTCCGCCTTGTGGATCGCGGCATCGGCCTGCGCCTGCAGAGTCTCGGGAATCGTGAGCACGAATCGAGTCTACTCTGTGGTCCGACCACAGCAGCAAGATGGACTGTGGAAAACTGCGGCCACCGCTGAGCGCCGATGTCAGGATGCCGGGGTGAGCCCTTCTATCTCCACCAGTGATGCACCGCCATTCGAGCGTGCCGGTGGATCCGGTGCTCCAGCGGCTGTCGTTCAGTCGATCGCAGAGCGGGTGCGCGACCGCTTGCGCGAAGAGCAGGCCGATCCGTTGCGGCATCCGGAGCGCGCTCAACAGATTGCCGCTGCCGAGGTGCGCCGGCACAACGACTTCGCCCTCGCACGCGGGTGGGAACTCGTCGACGACGAGGCTGCCGCGGTGCGTGAGGCGCTCGCACGGGTGACGGGCTACGGGCCGCTGCAGGCGTTGCTCGACGACCCCGAAGTCGAGGAGAACTGAATCAACGGGCCCGGCCACGTGTTAGCAATATCCACTACGTACGGCTGGACTCTCGGACTGGCGGGCGCGTCCGCATTCAGGGGTCGCCGCTCGTCTCTATGCTAACCCCATGAGCGTGTGGCGACCCTGGGATGCGGACGATGAAGAGTACGAGCAACGTTCGCTGGTTCGTGAAGCACTGCCCGCGCCACTCCGCGCGCCAGCCCTTGCCTGGTTGAAGCGGGAGTTTCAACCTAGGTACGGCTGGGTGGAGGAGCGGAAGGTCCACGAGATTCAGACGGCGCTTCAGGTGGACTTCCGATTCGACCCCGGCCTGGTAGACGCGGACAACCTCATGGCTGCAATCGCTCGACTGGGTGATCCATTCATTTGTCGCGTGATCGATCTGGAGCTTTCGGGGTACGAGTTCGATGATTTCCGCGGCGCACCAGCCGAGGTTGATGAGTTGCGATGGCACCTGGATCACGCGGCGTCTGCGCTGGACATCACAGTCAGGGACGATGCGTATCGCCTGAAGCGCCGCGTGCCGATCGGTGTGGAAGAACTAGCGGAGGCCACAAAAGAATCGGCATCAGCCCTAGCGGGTGAGCACCTGGGCAAAGCATGGAGCGAGGCGTACTCACTGACACCGAACACGAGTCTCGTGATGACGGAGGCTATCAAAGCGGTGGAGGCGGCAGCGCATACCATCGTCACTCCTGCGGCGAAGAAGATCCGTCTCGGGATGATCACGCAGGCCTTGAAGGATCAGTCTGGGTGGACGCTCGCCTTTCCGAACCGAGACGACGGACACCCCGATCACAAGGCGGTGCTCGTGGGCATGCTGGAAACCCTCATCATCGCCCAAGCTGACCGGCACGGCGGCGCTGCGCCGTCCGTACTAGAAGCGCAAGGACACGTGCAGTTGGCATCGACTCTCGTGCAGTGGTTCTCGACGGGCGTGGTCGTGCGGGAGTCTGCCGCCTAACTCCGTGCCGCCATTTGGCTCGTCGCTATGCCACCCGCAGCTACAGCGAACGCGATAATCGACAACGCTACGCCAGCCCCCACCAGCGAACTTGTAACTACCCGTTGGCGTCGTGACCACCAGGGCGATATCGCGACCATTGTCGGCTCTTCGTGAACGAGGGTGTAGCGGGTTGAGCGCGTCGGAGTCCGGGTAGGG
>CANSLE010000192.1 GCA_947647645.1 uncultured Microbacterium sp. | reverse complement strand
CGCGCCGCCCGCGCAGATGTCGCGGCGGACCGCGTCGCGCCGGCCGAGCCACGCCGCACCAACGAAGAATCGGAGGTGACGCGATGAGCGTCCTCAACGAACAGGCCCTCCCCGTCGCCGACGACGCGCTGCCGCGCGAGAAGAAGCGTCGCCGCCGTCACGTGAAGGGCACACGACCGGGCTGGATCGTCTACGCGTGCCTCGCCGCGGTGCTCGTCGGCAGCCTCTTCCCCTTCTACTGGTCGCTGCTGATCGGCTCCGGCGACTCCTACACGATCCGCGACCCCAACATGTCGTGGATCCCGGGAGGGAACTTCCTCGCCAATGCGGCCAAGGTGATGAACGACCCGGCCGTCAACTTCTGGATGGCCCTTTGGAACTCGATCATCAGCTCCGGTCTGATCGCCATCTCCGTCGTGTTCTTCTCCACCCTCGCCGGGTGGGCCTTCGCGAAGCTCAGGTTCAAGGGGTCCAGCTGGCTGCTCGTCTTCGTGATCGCCACGATGGCCGTTCCGACCCAGCTGGGCGTCGTGCCGCTGTACATCCTCTTCAGCGACCTCGGCTGGACCGGGCAGCTCGGCGCCATCATCGTGCCGGCGCTGGTCAGCGCGTTCGGGGTGTTCTGGATGACCCAGTACCTGCGTCAGGCCGTTCCCGACGAACTGATCGAGGCGGCCCGGGTCGACGGGGCCAGCTCATTCCGCACGTTCCTCACGGTGGGCCTTCCCGCCGCGCGTCCCGCCGCGGCGATGCTCGCCCTCTTCACCTTCGTGTCGGCATGGAACAACTTCTTCTGGCCGTTCATCGTCCTCGATCGGCAGAACCCCACGCTCCCGGTCGCTCTCTCGTTGCTGCAGTCCAACTACTTCATCGACTACTCGATCGTGCTGGCGGGCGTGCTCCTGGCCACCATCCCGCTCCTGATCCTGTTCGTCTTCGCCGGCAAGCAGCTCGTCAGCGGCATCATGCAAGGCGCGGTCAAGGGCTGAGCGCCCGACCGCTTCAGAAAGGCGACTCATGACAGAGTTCTCCCGCCCGTTCCCGGAGGGCTTCCTCTTCGGGGCGGCCACCGCCGCCTACCAGATCGAGGGCGCGGCCTTCGAGGACGGCCGGACGGCATCCATCTGGGACGCGTTCAGCCGGGTGCCCGGCGCGGTCATCGCCGCCGACAACGGCGACGTCGCATGCGATCACTACCACCGCTTCCGCGATGACGTGGCGCTCATGAAGGACCTGGGCCTGGACACCTATCGCTTCTCGGTCTCGTGGTCGCGCGTGCGTCCCGACGGCGGGCCGGTGAACCGGAAGGGCCTCGACTTCTACGAGCGCCTGGTGGACGAGCTGCGCGCGAACGACATCCTGCCCTGGCTCACCCTGTACCACTGGGACATGCCGCAGGCCATCGAGGAGCGGGGCGGCTGGACCGTCCGCTCGACGAGCGAGCAATTCCTGGAGTACGCGCTGAGCGTGCACGACGCGCTCGGCGACCGGGTGCAGAACTGGACGACCCTCAACGAGCCGTGGTGCTCGTCGTTCCTCAGCTACACCGCGGGGATCCACGCGCCGGGACGGTACAGCGTCACCGACGGCGTGCTCGCCGCGCACCACCTCATGCTCGGACACGGCGCCGTCGTGCGTGAGCTGCGCGAGCGCGACGCGGACCTCCGTCTCGGCATCACTCTGAATCTCACGGTGGCCGATCCCGTCGACCCGTCGGATGCCGCGGACGTAGACGCCGCGCGCCGCATCGACGGACAGTTCAACCGCTGGTTCCTGGACCCGATCTTCCGGGGTGCCTACCCGACCGATGTGATCGAGGACATCCGCGCGGTCGCGCCGGAGGCGATCGATGCCCTCGCGCAGGCGAACCGGCCGGGGGATCTCGCCACGATCTCCCAGCCGCTGGACGCCCTCGGCGTGAACTACTATCACGGCGAGCTCGTCGGAGGATCGCCCGACCCGGAGCCGCCGCTTCCGGGAGATGCCCCGACCGACCGGGCCGCGGCATCCCCGTTCCCCTCCCACGAGGGCATCTTCTGGCACGACCGCGGACTGCCGCGCACGAACATGCACTGGGAAGTGCAGCCGGAAGGGCTCACGCGCCTGCTGCGGCGGGTGTGGGACGAGTACGCGCAGCCGGCCGAAACACTCCTCTACGTCACCGAGAACGGAGCGTCATACGACGACGAGCTCGTCGTCGAGGACGGGATCGGGCGGGTGCACGACGTCGAGCGCACCCGCTTCCTGCTCGCTCACCTGGAGGCGATCCTCGACGCGGCGGATGCCGGGGTCGACGTGCGCGGCTACTTCTACTGGTCGCTCATGGACAACTTCGAGTGGGCGTGGGGATACGCCAAGCGTTTCGGGATCGTGCACGTCGATTACGACACCCAGGTGCGCACCGCGAAGGACAGCGCGCTGGAGTATCGTCGGGTCATCGCCCACCGCGCCCTCGCCGACGCGGCGACGGCGCCCTCTCCGGCCGTTCCGATCCCCACCCTCCAGAGGTAGCCCGTGACCATCGACACGCCGCGCGTCGCACCGACCATCGAAGAGGTCGCCGCGGCCGCCGGGGTGTCGCGGTCGACCGTCTCCCGCGTCGTCAACGGCTCCACCGCGGTGAGCCCGGCGGCGCTGGAGGCGGTGCGGCGGGCGATCGCCACGCTGAACTACGTGCCCAATCGCGCGGCTCGCTCGCTCGCGAGCCGCGCGACCATGGCGATCGCGCTCGTCGTGCCCGAGGACACCACGCGATTCTTCGGTGACCCGTTCTTCGCGTCGATCGTCTCGGGCATCAACGCGCGGCTCAGCCGATCGGAGTACGTGCTGAACCTGATCATCGCGAGCGACGACCCGGGGGACAAGACCTCGGCGTACGTGCGCAGCGGCGCCGTCGATGGGGCCATCGTGGTCTCACATCACACGAGCGACACGTTCATCGATCGCATCGCGAACGCCGTCCCCGTCGTCTACGGCGGCCGACCCGTCCGCGAGCGGGAGCGCGACTACTACGTCGACGTCGACAACGTCGCGGGCGGACGAGAGGCCACGGATTACCTGATCGGTCGCGGGTTCCGTCGCATCGCGACCATCGCCGGCCCGGTCACCATGCCCGCCGGCGTCGACCGGTTGGTCGGGTACCGGGAGGCGCTCGCCGCCGCGGGGCTCGAGCCGGTCGCCGTCGAGGACGGCAACTTCACCGCCGACGGCGGGTCCGCCGCGATGCAACGCATCCTCGATTCCGGAGTCGAGGTCGACGCGCTGTTCATCGCCAGCGACCTCATGGCGCGCGGCGCCCTCGCCGCGCTGGGGCGCGCGGGTGTGCGGGTGCCCGACGACGTCGCGATGGTCGGGTTCGACGACTCTCCCGTCGCGCGCACGGTGAACCCGCAGCTCACCACGATGCGTCAGCCGTCGCACGAGCAGGGCGAGCAGATGGCCGACATGCTCCTGTCGATCCTCGCCGGGGGCACGCCGCCGCGCGTGACCATCCTCCCCACCGAGCTCGTGGTGCGCGACTCGGCCTGACCCGGCATCCGCTGTCGTCGGCCACCGTGCCGTTCACTGCGGCGTGGGAGAGACGGATGCCGCGGCTCAGCCCACGTTCTCGGGATCGCCCCCCAGCGGGCCGATGGGCACGATCGGGCCGCCGTCGTCCGCCCCGGTGTTGCGGGCCCGGGCGATGGCGTTGCCGAGGTGGTAGATGACGAGAGCGGCGACGGTGCCGAGCACGATCGCGCCGAAGCTGAGCGTGCCGAGGTTCATCGTGAAACCGGCGATGGCGATGACGAAGGCCACGGCGACGGTGTACTGGTTGACCGGGCGGGAGAAGTCCACCTGGTTGTCGACCCAGATCTTGATCCCGATCACGCCGATCAGGCCGTAGAGCGCGGTCGTGACGCCGCCGAGCACGCCCGCGGGCATCGCGAAGATCACCGCGCCGATCTTCGGCGAGAAGGCGAGCAGGATCGCCACGAGGCCCGCGACCCAATAGGCCGCCGTCGAGTACACGCGGGTGGCCGCCATGACGCCGATGTTCTCCCCGTAGGTCGTCGTGCCGGAGCCGCCGCCGAGGCCGGCGATCGTCGTCGCGAGACCGTCGGCGATGAGCGCCCGGCCGGTGCGGGTGTTGATCGACGGGTCGTCGGTCATCGTGGCGACACCGCGGACGTGACCGACGTTCTCCGCGATCAGCACGAGGATCACGGGCAGGAACATCGGCAGCATGGCCCACGCGTGCGCGTCGCCGAAGGCGGGCAGATGGAACTGGGGGAGGCCGATCCACGCGGCATCCGCGACGCCGGACCAGTCCACCCGGCCGAGCACCGCGGCAACCACGTAGCCGACGACGACACCGAGGAAGATCGAGATTCTTCCGAGGAACCCGCGGAAGAACACGGCGAACAGGATGCACGCGGCGAGCGTGATCGCGCCGAGCAGCGCGTCCTTCTGGAAGTTCGACCATGCCACCGGGGCGAGGTTGAGGCCGATCAGGGCCACGATCGCGCCGGAGACGACCGGCGGCATGAGCTTCTCGATCCAACCGGTGCCGGTCGCCTGCACGAGCACGCCGATGCCGGCCAGCAGCACGCCCGCGACGAACACGCCGAGGAGGGCCTGACTGATCTGCTCGCCGGTCTGGAGGGCCTTGCCGTCACCGGGGCCGAGCGCGAGGATCGGCGCGATGAATGCGAACGAGCTGCCGAGGTAGCTCGGCAGGCGGTTGCCGGTCAGCACCAGGAACAGGATCGTCCCGACGCCGGAGAACAGCAGCGTCGTGGACACGGGGAAGCCCGTCAGCAACGGAACGAGGAAGGTCGCGCCGAACATCGCGACCACGTGCTGGGCGCCGATCGCGACCGTTGCGGGCCACCCGAGACGCTCGTGCGGCTTGACGACGGCGCCGGGCTCGACGGTGCGGCCGTCTCCGTGCGTGGTCCAGATGGGCATGCTCGTGCTCCTCGGTGTCGGGGTGGGGCGGGCGGCGGATGCCGAGGTCAGGCTATCTGGGAGAAGCCTGTGAGCGTCGGATGCGCGCCGTGAAAGCTCGCGGAGGTACGCGTCGACTCGCGGCGGGCCGTCACCCGCGCTCGGCGCGCGGCAGATGCTGCGGTGTCACCGCGTCGCGGGTGGCGTCCAGCGCGGAGCCCAGGTCGTCGAAGCGCAGCTGGCCGACCCGCAGGAACAGGAAGTCGACGACGGCGAGCTGAGCCATGCGGCTGGCCAGCGCGGCGGCGCGCAGCGTCGCCTCCCGGGCCGGGGTGCGCA
>CANSLE010000191.1 GCA_947647645.1 uncultured Microbacterium sp. | reverse complement strand
ACACCACCGCAGAAATCGCGGCATGATCAACACACAAGAACCGTCCGGGAAACCGGGGCAGGCTCCGTGCCCCTGTACCAGTTTCATCCAGGGAACCGGTCACGGCGACGGGGTACACCTCCTCGCCGCCTGCAAGAAGGACCGAGGACAGGACGGTACCCACATTTCGCCTCAGCAGCGGCCCCATGCTGTGCTCTGCGCCTTGAATGATCTCGTACCAGCCCCGCAGACTCTTGATACCGAAGTAGAGGGCTTCACTGACATCCGAGTTAGACATGTGGACAGTCTGCACACCACCGCCGACAGCCGCATACTCTGCAGGCGCGGAAGTCCGGACCGAGGTGCGTGAGGAGCGCTAGAGTCTCGACGTGACAGATAGTGTCTGGACATCTGTGGTCTTGGTGGTCGCTACCGCTCTAGCCACGGGCACAGTGTCGTTCCTGGTGGCCTGGCAGCAGAACAGCTTCGCTGAGCGCCGTGCTGAGCGGGAGCGGGCACAGACGGTCGAAGACCGTCGCGCAGCTGACAGTCGAGAGCACGCTCGTCGGCTCCACGCCGCGCTCGAGGAACTCATCGAAATGGGTGACGACGCTTTGCGGAACAACGAAGGCCCCCCACAGGATCCAAGAGCCCGCGCTGCGTACGGCCGGCTACGCGGTGGATACCTCCTGGTCGGCGACGAACGCACCCGCGCGAGCCTTGCGAATGGGCTCACCATTATCGTCAATCCTTCGAGCCGATCAGTAAAGCTACGGGACTGGAGGGAGGCTGTCGCGACAACCACCTTTGTCCTCTCCGCCTACCTTCGAGGGGACGAACCACTCGGTGAGTATGAAGTACGCTTGCGCGAACTCCGCAAGCTCTACACCCCGAGCGGCAGCTCTTCCGACTCCGCATAGCGGGCTCGTGTCGGAGGCCTCGTTCTATCCTGATCTCCTCGGCCGGAGGACAGGAGCATCCGGTTAGGTACATCGAAGCGCTACTCCGAGTACTACGACCGGATCGCCGCGCACAGATTACCAAGACCCGGCGGATATCCGTTCGCAACTACTGGTCGCGACTAC
This sequence comes from uncultured Microbacterium sp., assembly GCA_947647645.1. Classification (GTDB taxonomy): domain Bacteria; phylum Actinomycetota; class Actinomycetes; order Actinomycetales; family Microbacteriaceae; genus Microbacterium. Next base: position 4,223 of record CANSLE010000191.1, on the reverse strand, counting down.
GCGACAGCGCAGGTCCCTGAGGAGGAATCACGAGCGTGTCATTGCGCATCTGGGCACCAAGGTAAATGAGAGTGTTCCGGATGTAGGGATGTGCAGCCTCGATGGCGATGAGCGCGAGGTCATCAACGGAAGCTTCCGCGCTGACTCCGCGCAACCCGACGACGTACGCGACTTTCCAGTATCCGAGCGAATCTGACTCCTCCCGTTCATATCTGCAAAGCACATCCACATCATCTCCCCGATCATCAGGCACGTCGGCGTCGACGGTGATGCGCTGCTTGCGGGGTCGTTCGAAAGTCGTGGTTGTGTCGAATTCGGTCGGCGGATTTAGAACGCACTCGGCCAGGCGGACGTCTCGAATTTCAACGTGATTCATAGGTGTATTCCGCCTCAGCAAACGCCGTTTCAAATACGGTTCGTGAATCAATGACTGCGTAGGCCTCAGCGGCAGACTCGTACTGGGAGGGGAAATCTACGACGGTCCCCTCGACACCGCGCCTTGAGTAAGCGACTACTGATTGGATGGAGTTGCCGTCGTGAACATTGTGGAGGAAGTAGCGTCCTGACCCCTGGCTTCGCCGCTTTCCTCTGGTCGGAATCTCAACCTCGCGACCATTTTCACGATATAGATGAACATCGAGCGCGCACCCCGTTGCCGCGAAATATCGGGCGAGAGTGGCGGTGTGAAAATTTCCGTCCCCATTGATGATCTGGGAGAGGCGGGACTCGCTGACTCCCATGCGATCTGCGATCTCGCGGCGATCGAGCTGTGACTGTGTTGCAGCCAATCGGATAAGCTCCGCTACCTGTACAGCCAGTCTCGGCCCCGCCATCGCGACTTCATGCGCTTCGGTCATGAGCTAGATCCTCCTTTCTCACTGTTTCAGCTGTGTCGAGATCCTGTTCGCTCGTCACTTGGGAGTTTTTCCCGAAGCAGTGACCAAGCCGAAGAAACTCATCGAACCTTGGGATCCACCAAAAGTCATCTTCAAAATCCGCGTCGCGGATGTCGCGGATCTTCAATTTCGCTGTATATGCGCCTGTGCCATCTGTATCGAAGAATGAAATACGCACTGATCCGAGCTTGAATTCCCAGACGCCGTCTCGGAGGCTGTTCACATTGCAGTACCTGGTGTTCGGGTATCCGTACTCGGCGAAAAACTCAATGCCGGCAATGAACTTTTGAGCGTGTGTGATCTGAGCATCATCAGGAATCTCCTCTAGCTCAGGATCCTCTGTCCACTCACCTCTCGCCATCTGCTCGAGGGCATCAATAGATGGAGTCTCAAGGTTCTCTCGAATCGCGTGGCGCACTTCGTACGTGCTGCCGTCACTGACGAGCACGCGCTCCACTTTAGCGTATCCTAAACCGTCTGGACTCCCCTGGGTAGGCTGGGGCGATTGAGGCTCCATCGCGCCAGTGTATGGGAGGCGGACCTGCTGTCACACTGATGTCGTTGCCAATCCTCGTGGGCCAGAGCGAGGACATGAGAGACTTCGCACAGTTGCCACCATCCTGGCCGCCGCCGACCTAGGTCGACTAGGTCTCGGCACCAACAACTAGCGCGGCATGGGAATCGGAGCGAACCCTGCCTGCGGCGATCCGATCTGCAGCTTGAGGAGGTTCTCTCCTCCGCGTTAGGCGTTCCACGTGCGGAAGAGATAGAAGAGTGCCTGCCCCGGCAGGATGCGTCGGGACGCGCCGGCCTGTAGGTCGGATGCCACGCGGCGGGAAAGCGTCAGGAAGGGGTCTCCAGGGCCCGTCTGGATGCCATCGCGGATGCGGTTGAAGAACTCGGCCGTGTCGTCCACGTCGATGGCGGAGAACTCGAGGAACGCGACCCCGAGCGCACTGACGGGCAGCCGGATGTACCGGTAGACGTTGCGGGCGAACCGGGCGGCGAAGTCGATGTCAGGGATGCCCATGACTGCTTCGGCCATCTCCGTCTTCGTCAGCTGCGCGCTCCCACCGATGTGGGAGGCCGCGTGCTTCACGTCGCCCTTCTTCAATGCGACGTGGAGGCGTGCGATCGCGCCGACGTCCTTCGCGTCCGCGCGCTCGGACAGGCCGGTGATGACGAGCATGTCCCCCGTGTTCCGAGCCGAGCCCGAGTCCAGCACGACGAGCGCTTCCTGGCTGATCCCCCGAACGACGAGTACCCATGCGCCGCAGCCGGCGGACACGATCGCGTGACACCGGTTCTGCCCGTCGATGAGTCGACCGTCGACATCGAACTTGATCGCCTCACCCGTCAGCACCCAGTTGTCAGACTGCATGTCCCGCACGTACCCGCTGATGCGGCTCTTCTTCACGTTGCGGTTGCGGTCGATGTTCCGCGCCAACCACTGCGCCGCCATCTCGGGCGTGACGAACACGTACTCAGCCGTCTCTCCCCCGGGCCCGAGGGCGATCGAGGAAGTTTCTGCGGAGCGTGCGAGATCCTGTGTTGTTTCAGCCGGAGCCGTGGACTTTTCCCTGGTCATACTGTGGTTCTAGTCACACAGCGGAGCAGTTGCACTATTGCCCGGGCTCGCCGATCGATGTTGCCCAGATGTTGCCCGGCCCGCATTCGGGCACAAAAAAACCCCGGCTGACCGGGGTTGTTCTTGTGCGCGATACTGGGATCGAACCAGTGACCTCTTCCGTGTCAGGGAAGCGCGCTACCGCTGCGCCAATCGCGCCTATACAGGCTTGTTCAGTTGTAAGGCGAGGTGGCGACGGGATTCGAACCCGTGTAAACGGCTTTGCAGGCCGGTGCCTAGCCGCTCGGCCACGCCACCGTGTGGATTAACCGTGTGGTTTGACCCCACGTGCCGTGATCGCTTCGAAAAGCGACCCCTGCACTCGAGCGGATGACGAGACTCGAACTCGCGACCCTCACCTTGGCAAGGTGATGCGCTACCAACTGCGCTACATCCGCGTGCTCCCTGGTTGCCCCGGGAACTTGATCGACTTTAGCCGACTATTTCGCCATCGCAAAACCGAGCGCGGCCCGCGCGTGTCTCGAGGTCTCGGATGCCGCAGGATTCGTGTCCGCGCCCCGCATCCGGTAGCATCGGATCTCGGCCCGCACGGGTCGAGGGCGATTGGCGCAGTTGGTAGCGCGCTTCCTTCACACGGAAGAGGTCATCAGTTCGAGTCTGGTATCGCCCACCACCTCCCCCGGTTCCGCCGGGGGTTTCTTCTTCTCAGACGGTGACGCTATTCACGGCCCCGCGGCCGTCACGCTGCGTCTGGCAGCCGTAGCATCGCGCACGTGAGCATCTCCCGCGGCGTCCGCGTGCCCCTGCTGTTCGTAGCCGGGTTCAACCTGCTGTCGGCGGTGATCGGCATGGTTCTGCTCACGACCGTGGGCGGCGACAGCGTCGGGATGCCGTCGGAATGGCTGCGCCGCACACCGTTCGCGTCCTGGGTGTGGCCGGGGCTCATCCTCGGTCTGGTCGTCGGCGGGGTGCAGGTGCTCGCTCTCCTCGCTCAGCTGAGACGGCGGTCGCTGGCATGGGGGCTGCACGCGGCATCCGGTCTCGTGATGATGATCTGGATCTTCGTCGAGATCGCCATGCTGCTGGTCTGGTCGCCGCTGCACGGTGTGTATTTCGTCGCCGGTCTGATCCAGACGGTGCTGGCTGTGCTGGCGCTCGGAGCGTGGCCACGCCCGTTCCTGGCCCGCGAGCCGCAGCGCGAAGGCCTGGGGCACAGGAAACACGGGTGACACGACCCTCCGACGGTGTGACCACCGCCCGCATCATCGTCCTCCTTCTGCTCGCAGCCGTTGCGGAGATCGGCGGACCCCGGCTCGGCTGACAGCCGGTGCGGGTGCGCCCCGCACGACGGCGTCTCAGAGGTCGCCGGACCACCCGTATCGCTGCCGGAGGGCGGCGGCGACTCCGGCGAAGCGGCGACGGTCCAGCGTCGCCGCCTCGCGGCGCATGCCGCGCACGTGCACGCTGTACAGCTTCTCGATGTCGACCCACGAGGGTCTCCCCTGTGCGTCCCACGCGCCCGGTCCGATCGACAGGTAGTCGCGGTCGCCCTCGTGCGCCGTGCTGGTGAGCCGCACGGCATAGACCCGGTCGGCGCCGTCGCGGCCGATCACGAGTACCGGGCGGTCCTTGCCGCGTCCGTCGTTCTCCTCGTAGGGCACCCAGGTCCAGACAACCTCCCCGGCATCCGGCGCCCCGTCGCGCTGCGGCGCATAGTCGATTCGCAGTCCGCCGCGCCC
>CANSLE010000190.1 GCA_947647645.1 uncultured Microbacterium sp. | reverse complement strand
GACGTCGACCCGGCACGCGGCACGGGGCGGGAGATCGCCGAGCGGCTCCTCGGTCGCGGCGTGCTGGCGAAGGACACGCACGGCCAGACCATCCGCATCGCCCCGCCGCTGGTCGTACGGGCGACCGAGCTCGACTGGGCGGTGGAGCAGCTGCGGCTGGTGCTCGCCGGCTGAGCGCCGTCGATCAGGGGCACGAACGCCGCGGCATCCGCCGTCACACTCAGGAAACACGGCCCGGACTAGGCTCGTGGCATGGGTGACCTCTTCGACGGATACGGCTCGACGCTGGCGCCGCGCAAGACCGTCTCGGGTGTCCCCGCGTTCGACGAGATGTTCGCCGCACCTGGGTCCCCCGGCGCTCCGGCGACGTCGCGCGCCGCGTATCGGGAGCTCTACCAGGCCCTCGCCACGCTCACTCAGGATGAGCTGCGCGGACGCACCGAGTCGCTGGCCAGCTCCTATCTCGCGCAGGGGGTCACGTTCGACTTCGCCGGCGAGGAGCGTCCGTTCCCCCTGGATGCCGTGCCGCGCGTGATCGAGTACGACGAGTGGTCGAACATCGAGAAGGGCGTCCAGCAGCGCGTGCGCGCCCTGGAGGCGTTCCTCGACGACGCCTACGGCCACCAGCACTGCGTGCGCGACGGCGTGCTGCCCGCAGCGCTCATCGCCTCGAGCCAGTACTTCTACCGCCAGGCCGCCGGCATCCATTCGGCGAACGGGGTGCGCATCCAGGTCGCCGGCATCGATCTCATCCGTGACGAGCACGGCGAGATGCGGGTGCTCGAAGACAACGTGCGCGTGCCGTCGGGCGTCAGCTACGTGATCTCCAACCGACGGGTGATGGCGCAGACCCTCCCCGAGCTGTTCGTCTCGATGCGGGTGCGTCCCGTCGGCGACTATCCCAACAAGCTGCTGCAGGCCCTGCGTGCGTCGGCCCCGCCCGGCATCGAGGACCCGAACGTCGTCGTGCTCACCCCGGGCGTCTACAACTCCGCCTACTTCGAGCACACGCTGCTCGCCCGGCTCATGGGCGTCGAGCTCGTCGAGGGCCGCGACCTGCAGTGTGTGGGCGGCAAGGTGTTCATGCGCACGACGCGCGGACCGCGGCGCGTCGACGTGATCTACCGCCGGGTCGACGACGACTTCCTCGACCCGTTGCAGTTCCGCGCGGACTCGATGCTCGGCGCGCCCGGCCTCATGCTCGCCGCGCGTCTGGGCAACGTCACGATCGCCAACGCGGTGGGCAACGGCGTCGCCGACGACAAGCTCCTGTACACCTACGTGCCCGACCTCATCCGCTACTACCTGGCGGAGGAGCCGATCCTCAAGAACGTCGACACCTGGCGGCTGGAGGAGCCCGAGGCGCTCGAAGAGGTGCTCGACCGGCTCGACGAGCTCGTCGTGAAGCCGGTCGACGGCTCCGGCGGCAAGGGGCTCGTCGTCGGGCCCGACGCCTCGCCGGCCGAGCTGGAGAAGCTGCGCACAAAGCTCATCCGCGACCCGCGCGGCTGGATCGCCCAACCGGTGGTCATGCTGTCGACGATCCCGACGCTCGTCGAGGACGGCATGCGGCCCCGCCACGCCGACCTGCGCCCCTTCGCCGTCAACAACGGCGACGAGGTGTGGGTGCTGCCCGGCGGCCTCACCCGCGTGGCCCTGCCGGAGGGGCAGCTCGTCGTGAACTCCTCGCAGGGCGGCGGCTCGAAGGACACCTGGGTCGTCGGCGGCGCGGCCCCGCGCCGGGGCGACTACGCCGTGCGCACCTCGGGCGGACTTGCCGGACTGGTGGCCGATCAGGCGTCGGTCACCGAGGCCATCCCGATCATCTACGACGCGCAGGGCGAGCAGTCCCACTCGCCGCAGGACCGGCCGCTGACGACGCGCGAGCAGCAGGAGCAGCAGCAACAGCAGGCATCCCGTCCCTCCGGGGGTGAGGAGGGATGCTGAGTCGCATCGCCGAGAGCCTGTTCTGGATCGGGCGCTACATCGAGCGCAGCGACGGCACCGCGCGCATCCTCGACGTGCACCTGCAGCTGCTGCTGGAGGACCCCTGGATCGACGAGGACACCGCGTGTCGCTCGCTCATGGGCGTCATGGGCTCCGTCCCGCCGCCGCCCACCGCCGAGGTCACCCGCTCCGACGTGCTCACGAGCCTCGCCGTCGACCGCGCGAACCCGTCGAGCATCGCCTACGCCGTGCAGGCCGCACGCGAGAACGCCCGCCGGGCCCGCGAGATCGTCTCGACGGAGCTCTGGGAGACCCTCAACACCACCAACTCCCGGATGCCGCGGCGCCTGCACAACGAGAAGGTGCACGAGTTCTTCCAGTGGGTGCGCGAGCGCTCCGCGCTCGCCGTCGGCATCACCGACTCCTCGACGAGCCGCGACGAGGCCTGGCAGTTCCTCACGCTGGGCCGCTCGATCGAGCGCACCGACATGACGGCGCGCCTGCTCGCCACCCGGGCGCTGACCGAGGCATCCGGCCCGTCGTGGACGACCATCCTGCGCTCGTGCGGCGCCTACGAGGCGTATCTGCGCACCTACCGCGGGATGCCGAGCGCCTCCAACGCGGCGGAGTTCCTGCTGCTGGATCGCCTGTTCCCGCGCTCGATCATCTACTCGATCGCCCAGGCCGAGGCCTGCATGCGCGCGATCGATCCGGTGGCCGACCGGGTGGGGCACTCGAACGCGGTGCTGCGCGCGCTCGGCCGCATCCGCAACGACCTGGAGTACCGCCCCATCGGCGAGATCCTCAGCGAGCTGCCCGACCACATGGAGCGGGTACAGAAGGTGACGAGGGAGGCCTCGGAGGCCATCCGCGGCCGCTTCTTCCCGACCCACGCCGAGCCGAGCTGGATCGGAGAGACCTCATGATGCGCTTGCGGATCGAGCACACCACGGGTTTCGCCTACCAGGGCGACGTGGGCGCCTCCTACAACGAGGCGCGGATGCTCCCGATCTCGACGGACAGCCAGTTCGTCCTGAGCTCCCAGCTCGACATCGAGCCGTCGACGAGCGTCAACTACTACCTCGACTACTTCGGCACGCGCGTGGCGGCGTTCGACGTGCTTGCCGGGCACCGCGCGCTGGAGATCACCGCCCGTTCGCTCGTGGAGGTGCGTCCGCGCCCGCTCGAGTTCCCCGAGCTCAGCTGGGAGCGTCTCGCCGCGGAGAGCGCCCGCGCGATCGCCACGGTCGAGATGCTCGGCCAGTCGGCACGCACCGCCCCGCATCCCGAGGTGGTCGAGCTCGCCCGCTCGATCGCCGCGCAGCACGACGAGCCCGCGCGCGCGGCGCTCGCGATCTCGGCGGCGATCGGTGAGGCGATGGAGTACATGCACGGCATCACCGGCGTGCACTCCACCGGTGCCGAGGCCTGGGGCGAGCGCAAGGGCGTGTGTCAGGACATCACCCACATCACGCTGGGGGCTCTGCGCGAGGTCGGCATCCCCGCGCGCTACGTGTCCGGCTACCTGCACCCGGTCGCGGATGCCGCGGTCGGCGTGCCGACGACCGGCGAGTCGCACGCGTGGGTGGAGTGGTTCTCCGGCGGCTGGCAGGGCTTCGACCCGACCAACAACGCCGAGATCGGCGACCGGTACGTGCTCGTCGGCCGCGGCCGCGACTACAACGACGTGCCGCCGCTGCGCGGTGTGTACGCGGGCCCGTTCAAGAGCAACCTGCACGTGAAGGTCACCGTCACCCGCGAGGCGTGACGCGTCCGCCGACGCATCCGGACCGCCTCGGTAGGCTGAGGCGGTGACGACGTGGCGCAGCTCGCAGAAGGCCGATCGGCGCGCACGACTGCTCACCGCGGCGGCGGCGCTGTTCGCCCGGCGCGGGTTCGCGGGCGTGACGACGGTGGAGATCGGCGAGGCCGTCGGCATGAGCGGACCGGCGCTCTACAAGCACTTCCCGAGCAAGGACGCGATCCTCGCCGAGCTGCTCGTCGACGCCAGCGCGCGGCTGCGCGAGGGGGCGCGCGAGATCGTCCAGGCGACACCGTCGACGGATGCCGCGCGCGCCCGCACCGTGATCGATGAGCTCGTCGCGTTTCACCTCGGGTTCGCGACGGCGGCGCCGGACATCATCCGCATCCAGGACCGGGAGCTTGCCGGGCTCGCCCCCGAGGCGAACCACCGCGTACGCCGGCTGCAACGCGAGTACATCGCCGACTGGGACGCGGTGCTCGCCGCCGCCGTCCCGGCCCTCTCCGAGGCGGAACGCCAGACGCGGCTGCTCGGCGTGTTCGGCCTGCTCAACTCGACCCCGCACAGCGCGGGGGCGAGCGGGGCGGACGCCGCGGGGATCCTCGCGGGAATGGCGCGGCGCGCGCTCCTGGGCGCGGAATCGTCGTCCGGGGCGGCGGACTGACCTCAGCCGCCCACCGGTGCACACCGCATGAGCACGCTGCGGGTCGCGGTGGCGACGACCTCGCTCCGCTGGTTGCGCATCGTGTGAGCGAGCTCCACGACGCCCTGTCCGGGCCGCGAGGCGGACAGGCGCGTTCCGACGACGAGGGTCTCCGCGGAGAGTGTGTCGCCCACGCGCACCGGCGCCGGGAAGGTCACCTCGCCGAACCCGAGGTTCGCCACGATCGTGCCCTGCGTGAGCTGTGCGACCGAGAGCCCGACCATCGTCGACAGCGTGAACAAGCTGTTGACGAGTCGCTCGCCGAACTCCGTGCCGGCCGCCCACGCGGCATCGAGGTGCAGCGACTGGGTGTTCATCGTCAGGGTGGTGAACAGCACGTTGTCGGCCTCGGTGACCGTGCGCCCCGGGGCATGCACGTAGAGCGCCCCCTCCACGAACTCCTCCAGGTACAGGCCCCGCTGCCGGATGACCTCGCTCATGTCGTCCCCTCCTCGTCTTGGTCCTCGTCGGTCTCGATCGACGCGACAACGCCGCCGCGCGCCACCTGGTCGCCGACCGCCACCCGCAGGCGCACGACGCCGTCGACGCCGGCACGCAGCACGTGCTCCATCTTCATCGCCTCCACCGCGACGACGGCGTCGCCGGCTCGCACGCGTGTGCCGTCGGGGACCGCCACGAGCGCGACGGTGCCCGGCAGGGGCGAGACGACCGCCGGGGAGGTGTCCGCCGCGGCATCCGCGTCGGCGGTCACCGCCCGCTCGCTCACGTGCACCGCGCCGTCGTCACCGAGGAGCCACACCGCGTCCGGCTCGACCGCGAGGGGGAAGGAGCGGGCGCGGCCATCGACGACGACGGATGCCGTGAGCGCTCCCGTCGCGTCGAGTCGCACCGATGCGGTGACGGGCTCGGCGTCGTCGACGG
>CANSLE010000189.1 GCA_947647645.1 uncultured Microbacterium sp. | reverse complement strand
CAGCAGATCGCATTCCGCGGCGAGGGCGGAGTCCGGGTCGCCCGTGACCGCCACGGTGAGGGCGCCGGTGCGGCCCGCGACCTCGACCGCGTGCAGCACGTCGCGGGTGCCGCCGCTGAACGAGAAGGCGATCACGACGCTGTCGGCGTCCGCGAGGGCGGCGTGCACGAGCTGCATGTGCGTGTCGGGGGAGGTCATGCAGTTGAGACCGATGCGCTGCAGCTTCTGCGACAGGTCCGTGGCGGCCAGGCCCGAGGCGCCGACGCCGAAGGCGACGACGCGCGCGCCGCCGGCGATCCGCTGGGCGGCCTCCTCGAGGGCCGACAGGTCGAGCAGGCGTGCGGTCTGCTCGATCGTCCGGGCCTCGTGGAATGCGACCTTCGAGACCATGTCGGCGAGCGAGTCGGAGGGGTTGAGCCGCCCCTCGGCGATGTCCGAGCGCTCCAGGTCGGCGGCGTTGCGTGACAGCTCCTGCGCCAGCTGCATCCGCAGGGCGGGGAATCCCGCGAAGCCGAGCGCCTTCGAGAAGCGCACGACCGATGCCTGGGAGACGCCGGCGCGGTCGGCGAGCTCGGCGACGGTGGCGCCCACCACGGCATCCGGGTCATCCATCACGACCAGGGCGACGCTCGACTCGGCGGGTCGCAGCCGCGGGGCGGCGGTGCGGATCGCCTCGATGACGTCGCCGTCCATGTCGCCTCCCGGAGCCCGCTTCAGTGTCGCACGGTTCGAGAAATTTTGCTTCACATCTGTCACCAACTATGAAATAGTCATTCACATCGACGGGCTCCCCGTCGTCCCGTGCCATCGACGAGGAGGCCGCATGTCCGCTCCGAGCCCTGTCTCCACGACGGAACAGCAGAACCCGCGCACTCGCGACCTCGACGCCATGACGATCGACGAGTTCCTCACGACCATGAACGAGGAGGACCGGCGCGTGCCGGTCGCCGTTGCCGCGCAGATCCCCCAGATCTCCCGCGCAGTGGAACTCGTCGTCGCCGCGCTCGCCGCCGGCGGCCGGCTCGTCTACCAGGGCGCCGGCACGAGCGGCCGTCTCGGTGTGCTGGATGCCGCGGAGTGCCCGCCCACCTTCGGCACCGATCCGGGCCAGGTCGTGGGGCTGCTCGCGGGCGGACGCGGCGCGATGTTCGAAGCCGTCGAGAACGCGGAGGACTCCGTCGCCCTCGCCGTCACCGACCTGGAGGCCATCGGCCTCACGGATCGGGACGTGCTGGTCGGAATCGCCGCCTCCGGACGCACGCCGTACGTGATCGGCGGGCTGGACCACGCCCGCGCCGTCGGCGCCGCGACGGTCGCGCTCGCCTGCAACACGGATGCCGAGATCAGCCGGCACGCCGACGTGGCGATCGAGGTCGACAACGGCCCCGAGGTCCTCACCGGATCGACGCGGCTGAAGGCCGGGACCAGCCAGAAGCTCGTGCTCAACATGATCTCGACGGCCGCGATGGTGCGCCTGGGCAAGGTCTACGGCAACCTGATGGTGGACGTGCGCCCGACCAACGAGAAGCTCGTCGACCGCGCGGCACGCATCGTGCAGGCGGCCACCGACTGCGACCGCGTCACCGCCGAGACGGCGCTCGCCGCCGCCGACGGTCACGCCAAGACCGCGATCGTGGCGATCCTCTGCGGTGTCGACGCCGACACCGCGCGCTCCCGGCTCGCCGCCGCCGACGGATTCGTCCGCGGCGCGATCGACGCGCCGCCCTCCGTCTCCCCAGCCTCGCGCTGAGCCGACCTCGACACTCGAAAGGAATCACCGTGGATTACCCGAAACTCAGCCGTGACATCCTCCCCCTCGTCGGAGGCGGCGAGAACGTCTCCTCGTTCACGAACTGCATGACCCGCCTGCGGATCGAGATCATCGACCCCTCCCGCGTGGACGTCGACGCGCTCAAGAAGCTCGACGGCGTGATGGGCGTGGTCGACGGCGATCAGCTGCAGGTCGTCGTCGGACCCGGCCACGCCCAGCGCCTGCGCGACGCGTTCGCCGTCGAGAGTGGCCTGGAGGGCTCCGCACCGGTGGATGCCGACGACGACGCCCCCTTGAGCGCGGCGGCGGACCTGCGTGCGCTGCAGACGAAGAACACGCAGAAGGTCAAGGCGCGGCAGAAGACCGGCGTGCACTCGGTGTTTCGCCACATCGGCAACATCTTCATCCCGATCATCCCCGGCTTCATCGCCTGCGGCCTGATCCTCGCGATCGCGAACGTCTGGAAGCTCATCGCGCCCGGCGTTGTCCAGAACCCGTGGTTCCTCGCCTTCGCGGCGCTCGGCTCGATCGTCGTCGGTGCCCTGAACCTGCTGGTCGGCTACAACACCGCCAAGGAGTTCGGCGGCACCCCGGTGCTGGGACTGATCGCCGGCGCCGTGTCGTACCTGCCCGCGCTCGCCGGCATCCCGGCCTCGAAGGCCGCCGACGGCTCCGTCATCCCGGCGCAGCCACTCGTGATCCCGCTGTTCGGTGAGCTCAAGCCCGCCCTCGGCGGCATCATCGGCGTCATCATCACGGCGTGGCTCTTCACCGTGATCGAGAAGTGGGTGCGAAAGCGCGTTCCGGCCTGGCTCGACCTCTTCGTGGTCCCCGTCGTCACGGTGCTCGTCGGCGCGGCGGTCTGCATCTTCGTCATCATGCCGATCGCGGGTCTGCTGATGCAGGGGATCAACTGGCTGCTCATCGACTTCGCGCTCGAACGCGGGGGCGTGATCGGCGGGTACCTGCTGTCGTCGCTGTTCCTGCCGCTCGTGATGCTCGGCATCCACCAGGGCCTCACTCCCATCCACGCCCAGCTCATCGCCGACCACGGCTTCACGCAGCTGCTGCCCGTGCTGGCCATGGCCGGCGCCGGCGAGGTCGGCATGGCGATCGCGATCTACATCAAGACGAAGAGCGCCCGGTTGAAGAGCATCATCCGTGCGGCGCTGCCGATCGGCGTGCTCGGGGTCGGCGAGCCCCTCATCTACGGCGTCTCGCTGCCGCTGTTCTACCCGCTCATCACCGCTTGCCTCGGCGGCGGCTTCGGCGGGGCCTTCGTGGCCTACGGCATCCAGGCGACCGGCGGATTCGGCGCCGGAGCCCTGGGGCTGTCCGGGGTGCTGATGACCGCCGTCATCACGAACGGGCAGTGGCTCTGGTACGTCGGGGGCCTCCTCATCGCGTACATCATGGGCTTCGTGCTGACCTACTTCTTCGGGTTCAAGGAGCACATGGTCGAGAGGCTGAGCTGATGCTGTTCTCGATCTACCCCACCGACGCCCCCGAGGTGCGCGAGGCCGTCGTCGCGCAGGCCGGCACGCTCGCCGCCGCACCGATGCTCTTCACGTCGCTGCACCTGCCGGAGAGCGCCGACCTCGAGGGCTACGGCGCCGTGCTGACCGGGCTGCACCGCGAACACGGCGTGACGTTCTGCGCCGACATCTCGCCGCTGACGCTCGAGCGGCTGGGCGGCGGTCTCGACGGGGCGGCCGCGCTGCGCGAGTGGGGGGTGCGGATGCTGCGGATCGACTTCGGCTTCACTCCGGAGGAGATCCGCGGCGTCGCCCGTGCATCCGGATGCCCCATCGCGGTCAACGCGAGCACCGTGACGGCGTCGCTGCTCGACGAGCTCGCCGACGTGGCGCCGGTCGGATGGCACAACTTCTACCCCCGGCCCGAGACCGGCCTCACCGCCGCGTTCTACCGCCGCCAGAACGAGCTGTTCGCCGAGCGCGGGCTGCCGCTCTACGCCTTCCTGCCGGGCGAGACGTCGTTTCGCGCACCGTTGCACCGAGGGCTGCCGACGCTGGAGGAGCATCGCCACCGCACCGCCTGGCGCATCTACCTGAACCTCCGCCGGCTCGGTCCCGATGTCGAGGTCGTGTGCGCCGAGGGCACACTGCTGCCCACGCACCTGGACTGGATCGCGGCGTACGAACGCAGCGGCGAGGTCACGCTGCCGCTGTCCGGCCTCGACCCGGCGGCGAGGTTCCTGGCGGATGCCGCGTGGCGGCTGCGTATCGAGGATGCCGCCGCCTCCTTCCGTCTGGAGGACACGCGCGGGACGCCGCCGCCCGCGGCGGCACGCAACGCCGATCGTCGCGCCGCGGGATCGCTGCAGATGGATCTCGACGAGCTCGGACGCTATCGCGGCGAGGTCCACCTCATGCGCCAGGACCTCCCCTTGACGGGGATGCAGGCGCACGTCGGCGAGATCGACGCGCCCTATCGCGGCATGGTCGACGACCTGCGGCCGGGCGACGTGGTGCGCTTCGTCTGACGCCCCGCGCGGGGTTTCGAGTCACGCGCGCAGCGCGTCGGGACGCGTCAGGCGGTCAGCTTCGCGAGCAGTTCGCGGTACTTCTCCGCCGTGCGTGCCACGATCTCCGCGGGCAGCTCGGGCGGCGTCCCCTGCCCGTTCCAGGCCGCGGCGAGCCAGTCGCGGACGATCTGCTTGTCGAAGCTCGCCATTCGCTCGGCGGGGGTCGTCCCGCGCGCCCAGGCAGCGGCATCCCAGTAGCGCGACGAGTCGCTCGTGAGCACCTCGTCGGCCAGGGTGAGCACGCCGTCGGCATCCACCCCGAACTCGAACTTCGTGTCCGCCAGGATGAGCCCCCTCGCCTCCGCGGTCGCCGCCGCGCGGCGATAGATCTCGAGGGACAGGTCGCGCAGTTCTGCGGCCCGCTCGGTGCCGACCAGCTCTTCGACGCGTGCGAACGAGATGTTCTCGTCGTGCTCGCCCATCGGCGCCTTGTAGGCGGGGGTGAACAGCGGCTCGGGCAGGCGGTCGCCGTCCTGCAGGCCAGCGGGCAGGGGGATGCCGCACACCGTCCCCTCGGCGACGTACTCCTTCCAGCCCGAGCCGGTCAGGTAGCCGCGCACGACGCACTCGATCGGCAGCATGTCGAGGCTGCGGACCACCATCGCCCGGCCGGCGACGGCGGCGGGGACGAGGTCCACGGCCTCGTCGGCGTCCGGCGCGAGCGCGTGCGTGGCGGCGAGGTGGTGGGGGATGCGGCGCCCGCCATCGGCTCCGGCGAGCTGGTCGAACCACCAGAGGCTGAGCGTGGTGAGCAGTTCGCCCTTGCCCGGGATGCCGGGGCTCAGGACGTGGTCGAACGCGCTCACGCGGTCGCTCGCGACGACCAGCACGCGGTCGGGCTGGGCATCGGCGTCCGTGGGGCGGTACAGGTCGCGCACCTTGCCCGAGTAGACGTGGGTCCAACCGGGCAGGTCGGCGGGCGCGGCGGAAGGCGAGGAGGCGTCGGTCACGCGTCCATTATCGCGGGGTGGGCGAGCGCGCGCCGCCGTGTCAGTGGTTGAGCACGG
>CANSLE010000188.1 GCA_947647645.1 uncultured Microbacterium sp. | reverse complement strand
GCCGTGCGGTACTGGGCCGGCGCCGCCGCGCCCGACCGATGGAGCGTCGAGGTGCCCGGCGGCACTCTCGGCGTGCGTATCATCCGCGAGGCCGACGGCGATCATGTGCTGCTGTCGGGTCCGGCGACGCTCGTCTATTCCGGTGAGGTCCGTCTGGCCTGACGCGGCCTGCTCGGCGAGACGCGCTCGCGGCGGCTCAGGGCAGCTCGATCGCGCCGGTGGGCACGATGCCGTGCCGGCGGACCTTGAGGACGCGGAACCCGCGACCGGTCGCGGCGCGGGTGACCGAGTAGCCGTCGTCGAACGTGGCCGCCAGCCAGCGCTGCAGCGAGTCCGAGCCGAGGTTGCGCTGTACGACGAGCCACGCGTCACTGCGCTCATCCAGGCGCGGCAGCCAGTGCTCCAGCAGCCCGTGCAACTCGTTCTTGCCCACCCGGATGGGCGGGTTCGAACGGATGCCGCGGAAGCGCACGTCGTCCGGCACGTCCTCGGGGCGTGCGGCCGTCACGTTCTCGAGCCCCCACTCCGCGGCGTTGCGGCGGACGAGGTCGAGAGCCCGGTCGTTGACGTCGACCGCCCAGACGCTGGCGTGCGGCGACTGCACCGCGAGACTGAGCGTGATCGGCCCCCACCCGCAGCCGAGGTCGAGCAGGTGCCCTCCCGGCGGCGCTGGTGGCGTGTTCGCCAGGAGCACGGCCGTCCCGCCATCGACATGGTCGGGGCTGAACACCCCGCCCGCGGTCGTGACCTCGCCGGAGCGTCCGGCAAGGGACACACGGATACGGCGGAGGTTCTCGGCGCTGGACGGGGAGGCGCTGAAGTAATGGTCACTCCCCATCCTGCGAGCGTACCGGAGCCACCCGCCCCCGCGGGAGGCTAGACTGCAAGGCTGACCGGGAAAGGAATCCATGACCCACACCACCGAGACCACCGAGGCGCACGGCGACGAGACGCCGCTCGACCCGGTGGATCGCGTGCTGGCCCATGCCGAGGGGCGATCGAGTGCCCGTGTCTTCGGCGCGGCTCAGGCCCTGCAGGATGCCGCGACGGTCTCGTACGGCGACACCGACGGCGAGCAATGGGACCGTGAGGAGCGCGCCGCGCTGCGCCGCGTCCCGGGGCTGTCGACCGAGCTCGAAGACGTCACCGAGGTCGAGTATCGGCAGCTGCGGCTGGAGAACGTCGTGCTCGTGGGCGTCTACCCCCAGGGTTCGCACGAGGATGCCGAGAACTCGCTGCGTGAGCTGTCCGCGCTCGCCGAGACCGCCGGAGCCGTGGTGCTCGACGGCGTGCTGCAGCGCCGCCCCCACCCGGATCCCGCCACGTACATCGGCCGCGGCAAGGCCGCCGAGCTGCGCGATCTGGTCGCCGCCGTCGGCGCCGACACCGTCATCGCCGACACCGAGCTCGCCCCCAGCCAGCGCCGTGCGCTCGAGGATGTCGTCAAGGTGAAGGTCATCGACCGCACGACGGTCATCCTCGACATCTTCAGCCAGCACGCGAAGAGCCGCGAGGGCAAGGCCCAGGTCGAGCTCGCGCAGCTCGAGTACCTGTTGCCGCGCCTGCGCGGATGGGGCGAGTCCATGAGCCGCCAGGCCGGTGGGCAGGTGGGCGCCGGCGGGGCCGGCATGGGCTCGCGTGGTCCCGGCGAGACGAAGATCGAGCTCGATCGCCGCCGCATCCGCACGAAGATGGCGCAGCTGCGCAAGCAGTTGCGCGACTTCGCTCCCGCGCGCGAGGCCAAGCGCAGCGAGCGCAAGCGCAACACGATCCCCTCGGTCGCGATCGCCGGCTACACGAACGCGGGAAAATCCAGCCTGCTCAACCGGCTGACCAGCGCAGGCGTGCTGGTGGAGAACGCGCTGTTCGCGACGCTGGACGCCACGGTGCGTCGGGCCGAGGCCTCCGACGGCCGGGTGTACACACTGACCGACACCGTCGGGTTCGTGCGGAACCTGCCGCATCAGCTCGTCGAGGCCTTCCGTTCGACCCTCGAGGAGGTGGGGGGCGCCGACGTGCTCGTCCACGTGGTGGACGCCTCGCACCCCGACCCGGCCGCCCAGCTCGCGACGGTGCGGGATGTGATGGGCGACGTCGGTGCGCGCTCCACGCGCGAGATCGTCGTGTTCAACAAGGCGGATCTCGTCGACGACGACACACGGCTGGTGCTGCGCGGCCTCGAGCCGACCGCGCTGTTCGTGTCGTCGCGGACGGGGGAGGGCATCGACCAGCTGCGCGCGGTGATCGAGGATGCGCTGCCCCTGCCCGCCGTCGAGGTGCGTGCCCTCGTGCCGTACGACCGCGGTGACCTCATCAGCGCCGTGCACGAGTCGGGGCACATCGTCTCGACCGCGCACGAAGAGGGCGGCACCGCCGTGCACGCGCACGTGTCCGAGCGCCTCGCCGCGGAGCTCGCGCCCTACGCCGTCTGAGCCGCCGCGGCGTCGAGCGCGATCGGCGGAACGCCGGGCGTCTCGAATCCGAACACCTGTCCGAGGAACGCCAGCTCGCTCTCCAGGGCGTGCACGACCGACTCCGCCCGCCGGAAGCCGTGTCCCTCGCCCTCGTACAGCACGTAGGCGTGGGGGATGGCGCGTGCAGCGAGTGCGTCGCGGATCGCCTCCGCCTGCGCCGGCGGGACGACAGCGTCCTCCGAGCCCTGCAGCAGCAGCACAGGGACGCGGAAGCCGTCGATGTGGGTCAGCGGCGAGCGCTCGAGGTAGAGGTCCTCGGCCTCCGGCAGCGGGCCGATGAGCCCGTCGAGGTAGCGGGATTCGAAGTCGTGCGTGTCGGCCGCGAGCGCGCGCGCATCGCCCACGCCGTAGCGGGAGATGCCCGCTCCGAACACATCGGTGCGGGCCAGGGCCGCGAGCACCGTCCACCCACCGGCCGACCCGCCCTTGACGGCCAGACGTGCGGCATCCGCCTCCCCGGCTTCCGCCAGGCCGGATGCCGCGGCCGCGACATCCTGCACATCGACGATGCCCCACTGGCCGCGGAGGCGCTCTCGGTACGCGCGGCCGTACCCGGTGGAGCCGCCGTAGTTCACCTCGAGCACGCCGATGCCACGACTCGTGAAGAACAGCGTCTTGCCGTCGGCGACGCCGCCCTCGTGACCGGTGGGGCCGCCGTGGACGAGCACGAGATACGGCGGGCGCTCGCCATCGGGGCCGCACGTGTGCGGATTCGTCGGCGGATGGACGAACGCGTGCACCGCTCCGGTCGGTCCGTCCACCGTGAGCGGACGCGTCGCGGGGATCCACGCGCTCAGCTCTTCGCCGGGGATCTCCGCCGGCACGCCCACGACCCGCGTCACATGCGCCGCGTCCGGTGCGGCGGCGACGTCCACGAGCCAGATCCCGCTGACCCCGGGCGCCAGTCCCGACACCAACGCCCGGCTGCCGGCGGTCGCCTCGACGGTGAGCGACGCGGTGGCGGGGAGGTCGATCGTCGTCGCGGTGCCGGCGGCATCCACGACGACGAGCTCATCCGCGCCGTTCGTGCGGACGGCGACCAGGCCGCCCTCGTCGAGCAGCCCGTACCACCGGCTGCCGAGCGACCACAACGGACCGCCGGTGTCGGCATCGGCGCGGGCGAGCGCCGTGCGGGGCAGATCCGCGTCGAGCCGCACGTGCCACGGGTTCCAGCGCCCGCTCGCGTCGTCGAGGAAGACGAGGTCGTCCGCGTCGGCCCACTCCGGTTGCAGGGCGGCGGAGGTGCCGTCGGTGACGTCGGTCCACTCCACGACGGCGGCGTCGGTGATCCTTCCGACGCGAACGAACGTGCGGTCCCAGGGCATGTCCGGGTGGTTCCACCCGATCCAGGCGAGACGATCGCCGCGCGGTGACAGCACAGGCTGTGCGACGAAGTCGCTGCCGGCGACGAGGTCGCGCGCGCCGCCGCCGTCCAGGTCGATCCGCACGATCGCGCGCTCGCGTCCGGCGCGCTCGCGGATGCCGAGGAGAACGCCGGCGCTGACCCGCAGCCCGCCATAGCGGATGCCCGGGGTCGCGGTGAGCGCGCGCGGAGCGGCCCCAGGCTCGAGCACCCACACCTGCTGGTCGCTGCGCTCGACGAAGAACAGCCGCCCCGCGTCGTCGACGGCCCAGGACCCGCCGCCGTACTCGTGCACGCCGGAGCGTGCGTTCCACGGCGCGGGCAGCACGGTGTGCACCCGTCCGTCCGCATCGCGGCGGAGCACGGCGGTGCGCCCGGCCTCCGCGGGCAGGGACTGTCCCCACCAGATCTCGTCGCCGACGAAGGCAGCTCCCTCGATCCGCGGCGAGGCGGTGGACGCCCACGCGGCGGTGAGAGGAGAGGGCCAGGATCCGTAGGGGCGCACATCGACCATGCGCTCCACGCTACGCCGGGCGGCGGACGCCCACCGGCCGATCTCGGATGAAACGTGCCGTCACACAACACCGGATGCCGCGACCCGGCCCTACAGTGGTGCCATCGACGCCCGCACGAGCGGGCCGCCCGGCACCGTCCGGGCAGGAGCGACAGCCGAGCCCGGCATCCGCCCGCGAGAAGCGCACACCCGCGCGCCCCGCGGCCGACCGGCTGAACGACCCTGACCCGAGAGCGAACCGAGCGATGATGTCTCACGAACCCCGTGCGAACGCCTCGCAGGCCCCCGTGTCCGGCCGCGTGCCGTTCTCCTTCGAGATCTACCCGCCGCGCACGGCGGAGGCGCTGCCGGACCTTCACGAGACCATCCGCCTGCTCGCCGCCGTCGGACCCCGCTTCATCTCCGTCACGTTCGGCGCCGGCGGCTCGACCACCGGCCGATCCCTCGCCGTCCTCACGCACATCCTCCGCGAGACCGCCGTCCCGCCCGTGGCCCACCTCACGTGCGTCGGCAGCAGCTACGCCGAGGCGACGACCGTCATCCGTGAGTTCCTCGACGCCGGCATCACCCGCTTCCTCGCCCTGCGCGGCGACCCGCCCGCCGGGGTGGCCGAGGCCGAGGTGAGCTTCGGCGACCTCGAGTCGGCCGCCCAGCTCGTGCAGCTGATCGATCGCGTACAGGCGGAGCGTTCGCCGTACCGCGAGCAGGAGATCCCCGGCGTGCCGGGGGCCGCGCAGGTCGCCGCAGGGGAGCCGGTCGAGATCGCCGTCGCCGCGTTCCCGAACGGTCACCCGCGTTCGCGCCACCGCTTCGAGGACATCGACGCACTCCTGGCCAAGCAGGCGGCGGGAGCGACCTCGGCGATCACGCAGCTCTTCTTCCACGCCGACGAGTACCTCGCCTTCGTCGCGCGCGCCCGGGCGGCGGGCGTGGTGATCCCGATCCTGCCGGGCATCATGCCGATCACCTCGCCGGGGCGCCTTCGTCGCGTGCTCGAGCTCACCGGCGATCCGCGGCCCGACGATCTGGCGGCGGCGCTGGAGTCGGCC
>CANSLE010000187.1 GCA_947647645.1 uncultured Microbacterium sp. | reverse complement strand
GATGCCGCGACACCCGACGCCCGCTCCTCGGCGGGCACCGGGACGCCCACGCCGGCGTCGACGCCGCTGACGCCCGCGGAGAAGCTGCTCGCCTCCCACCGCGACGTCCCCGGCGCGTGCGCCGTGAGCTTCTCGCTCGACGGGGTCACGCTCGACCCGCAGCTGCAGGTGCAGGACCGCCTCTACGACCACCTCCCCATCCCCCGCGCGGCGGGGCGGGTGTTCGCCGGCTGGTACCGCGATGCGGCCGCGGCGGCCGCGGCATCCGCCGCGCCCTCCGCCCATGCGGGCAGCCCGACCACCCGCGTGAACGGTTCCCGTCTGGTCTCCTGCACGGCGAAGCAGCAGACGCTCTACGGCGCGTGGACGACGGCGGATGCCGTGACCGCCACCAACGCACGCGTGCCGATCCTGATGTACCACCAGTTCACGACCAAGCCCGGCGGCGAGGAGGGCTGGCTCCGCGGGAACTACGCGTACATCGAGGACTACCGCGCCCAGATGCAGTACATCAAAGACCAGGCCTTCTATCTGCCCACCTGGGACGAGCTGAGCGCGTTCATCGACGGCGCGCTCTACCTGCCCGACCGCGCCGTCATCATCACCGACGACGACGCGGATGCGTCGTGGCTCACGATGGCCGAGCCGATCAACGAGCAGCTGCAGCTGATGGCGACGTCGTTCGTGATCAGCGGATCCGGCGTCCCCGCGCAGAACCGGTTCATCCTGCCGCGCTCACACACCCACGACATGCATCACGCGGGCGCGAACGGCAAGGGCCAGATGGTCAACCTCTCCGCCGCGGAGGTCGCCGCGGACATGACGGCGTCGGCGACGGCCCTCGGCGGGGTGAAGGAGGTGATGGCGTACCCCTACGGTCACAACAACGAGGCCGCCCGGGAGGGTCTGCGCCAGGCCGGCTTCGAGATGGCCCGCACGATCCAGCAGGGCTACGTCACCGTCGGCAGCGACAAGCTCGCCCTCCCCTGCGTGCGCATCAACTACGGGATGGGCGTGCCGGCCCTGAAGAAGCAGATCGGCTGACCGGGCGGGACGAGGTCGCCGCGGGCGACACGAACTGACAGATCACGCACAGGAGTTGCCCACCTCCGCCTCGCTAGGCTGGGACGGTTCTGTCCCTGACCGATCGCGAGCGCATGCCCATGGATCTTTCCGTCATCGTTCCCACCTTCAACGAAGGCGGGAACGTCGCCGAGCTGGTGCGCCGCATCGGCGCGGCTCTCGATGACGTCGATTTCGAGATCGTGTTCGTCGACGACTCGACCGACGACACCCCCGCGACCATCCAGTCCGTCGCGGCCACCGCCGACTTCCCCGTCCGCCTCATCCACCGCGACGCACCGGAGGGCGGCCTGAGCGGCGCCGTGCTCGAGGGCTTCCGCAACGCGCAGGCGCGCTGGTGCCTCGTGATGGACGGCGACCTCCAGCATCCGCCGGAGGACATCCCCCGCATGCTCGACCGCGCCGCCCTCGGCGACGTCGACATCGTCGTGGCATCCCGTTACGTCGCCGGCGGCACCGCCGGCGGGCTCGCCGGCGCGACGCGCACCGCCGTCTCACGGGCGTCGACCCTGCTGACGAAGGCGATGTTCCCACGGAAGCTCCACGGTTGCACCGACCCGATGACGGGCTTCTTCCTCGTCGACCGCGACACCGTCGACCTCGACGACCTCCGCCCTCGCGGCTTCAAGATCCTGCTCGAGATCCTCGCACGCCGCCAGATGCGCATCGGCGAGATCCCGTTCGCGTTCGCCACCCGGTTCGCCGGCGAGTCGAAGGCCACGTTCTCCCAGGGCGTGCGGTTCCTGACCCAGTTGGCGATGCTGCGCTTCGGCCGCATGTCGGCGTTCGCCCTCGTCGGCGGCGTCGGCGCGATCGCGAACCTCGTCATCATGTGGGGGCTCGTCCACCTCGGCATGAACTACCTCACCGCCGCGATCATCGCGAGCGAGGTGACGATCATCGGCAACTTCCTGCTGCTGGAGTACCTCGTGTTCGCCGACATGCGCTCCGAGTCGGGGCAGATGTGGACGCGCTTCCTGAAGTCCTTCGCGTTCAACAACGTCGAGGCCATCGTCCGCATCCCGATCATCCCGCTGCTGGTGAACGGAGCGCACATTCCGAGCGTTCTCGCCGCGGCCATCACCCTGGCGGCCGCGTTCGTCGTGCGCTTCGTCTACCACGCGCTCTGGGTCTACGCCCCGAAGAACAAGGCCACGTCCCGTGTGGCGACGCGGGCCGTCACGCGGACCGCCGAGCGTACGCTGGAATCATGACCTCCGAGAAGACCGCCATCACGATGTTCGGCGCCGATTGGTGCCGTGACTGCGTCCGCACCAAGAAGCAGCTCGACGAGCTCGGCGTCACCTACACCTACGTCGACCTCGTCGCCGACCCGGCGGCCGCCGACGTCGCCCGCGAGATCTCGGGCCGCACCAACATCCCCGTCGTGGTCTATCCCGACGCGTCGCACCACGTCGAGCCGAGCAACGCCGACGTCGAGGCGAAGCTGCGCGACCTCTCCCTCATCTGAGCCACCGAGGCCGCCGCGCCCGACGTGACCGGCACCCCGTAGCACGCGCCCTGGGACCGCGTCTCGCTCCGACGTAAGCTGGAAGCCCGCGCGCGAGCGCGACCGCCGCTTCGAAGGAGAACGCCGTGACCTCAGGCGCACCGCCCGCACCGACGACGAAGACGGGGGAAGACCTCGACGCGCAGGTCCGCGCGGGGCTGGATGCCGCGATCGCGCAGCTGCACGAGGGAACACGGGTCTGGAGCGCACTCACGCTCACACAGCGTCGCACGCTCCTGCAGCGGGTCCGCGTCGCGACCGCCGCGGTCGCCGAGGAGTGGGCGGACGCGGCATCCACGTCCAAGGGCCTGCCGCCGGGGCATCCCCTCCGGGGCGAGGAGTGGCTGTCGGGCCCCTATGCGGCGATCGTCGCGCTCGACGCCTACGCCGACACTCTGCGTGCGCTCGCGATCGGCCGCTCCCCGATGGACGGGATCCGCACCGGCACCGCGCCCGGTGGGCGCACCGTCGTGCGCACCTTCCCCCTGTCGGCGACGGACGGCCTGCTGCTGTCCGGCTACACGACGGAGGTGTGGCTGCAACCCGGCGTCGATGCCGCGACGGCGCGCCGCGAGGCCGGGCTCGGCCAGCGCGACCCCGCAGCCCCCGGCGGCGTGGGGCTCGTGCTCGGGGCGGGCAACGTCACCTCCATCCCCTACCTCGACGTGCTCTACGAGCTGCTGGCGTTCAACCGCGTCGCGATCCTCAAGGTCAATCCCACCCAGGACGCCCTCGTGCCGATCTTCGAGCGCGCCCTCGCGCCGCTCATCGGGCCCGGCCTCCTGCGGATCGTCCGCGGCGGCGGGGAGGTCGGCTCCTACCTCGCACAGCATCCCGACATCGACCATGTGCACATCACCGGATCCGATTCCACGTTCCGCACCATCGTCTGGGGTCCGACGCACACGCCCGGAGCAGCCGGCGCGGCGACCCGGCGCCGACGCGCGGGACGTCCGCTGCTGAAGAAGCCGATCACCGCGGAGCTCGGCGGCGTCTCGCCGATCATCGTGGTGCCGGGCCGTTGGTCGGACGCCGATCTGCGCTTCCACGCCGAGCATGTCGTCACCATGCGCCTGCACAACAGCGGGCACAACTGCATCGCGGGCCAGGTGGTGCTGTTGTCCGCGGACTGGCCCCAGCGCGACGCGTTCCTGAACGCGCTCCGCGCCGCGTACGACCGCGCCCCCTCACGCCCGGTCTGGTATCCGCACAGCAGGGCCAAGCTCGATGCGGCGCGGTCGTCGTACCCGGATGCCGCGTGGTGCGGCGGTGGCACGCGCGCCCTGATCGAGACCGCCCCGGACGACGCGGCCGCGCTCGAGACGACGGAGTACTTCTCCCCCGTGCTCGGGGTGGTGAGCCTCCGCGGCACCGGACAGGAGTTTCTCGACGCCGCGGTGACGCACGCCAACGACCGGCTCGTCGGCACGCTCGGCGCGAATGTCCTGGTCGACCCCGTCACACAGCGCGCCCTCGGCGACGGGTTCGACCGCGCGATGGCCGACCTCCGATACGGGACGGTCGCGATCAACGCCTGGACGGCGTTCGGCTTCCTCACCCCGACCGCGACGTGGGGCGCGTTCCCGGGCGGCACGCTCGCCGACGCGCCGAGCGGCATGGGCGTCGTCCACAACGCGCTCCTTCTCGACCGGGTCGAGCGCACAGTCGTGCGCGGTCCGTTCCGCCCCTTCCCGCGATCGGTCTCGTCCGCCGCACGCGGATACGGGCTGTCGGTACTGCCCAAGCCGCCGTGGTTCGTGACCTCGCGCACCGGGGCGGCGGTGTGCGAGGGCTTCACCCGGTTCCGCATCGACGGGAACGTGGCGAAGATGGCGGTGACGCTCGTGAAGGCGTTCGGCGCATGAGCACCGCCGGTCGACTGAGGATGCCGCGCGCGCCGCTGGCGGCCGACTACGTCGTCGTCGGCGCCGGCTCTGCGGGCGCCGCCCTCGCGGCCCGGCTGAGCGAGGATCCGACGGTGACCGTGCTGCTGCTGGAGGCCGGCCCGCCCGACACGGCGCCCGAGCTGCACGTCCCGGCGGCGTTCTCGACGCTCTTCCGAGGCCGCTACGACTGGAACTACGACACCGTCCCGCAGCCGCAGCTCGAGAACCGCACTGTGTACTGGCCGCGCGGGAAGACCCTCGGCGGCTCGTCCTCGCTGAACGCGATGATGTGGATCCGCGGGTTCGCCGCGGACTACGACGGCTGGGCCGAGGTCGCCGGCGAGGGATGGTCGTGGTCGGTGCTCGCACCACTGTTCGTCCGCGCGGAAGCCACCCAGGACGCGACCGACCCCACCCAGGGCCGCACCGGCGCCCAGCCTGTGGAGCACCAGCGCGACCCCCGTGCGCACACGGCGGCGTTCCTGCGTGCGGCTCGCGAGCTGCAGCATCCGGTCACGCCCGCGAACCTGCCCGACCGCCAGGGGTTCTCGCAGACGATGGTCACGCAGCACCGCGGTTCCCGCGCCTCCACCGCCGACGCCTACCTGCGTCCCGCCCGCGGCCGGCGGAACCTTCGCGTGGTCACCGGAGCGCTGGTGCGCCGCGTCACGTTCGACGATCCGGTCAGCGGCGACGCACCGTCGCGCGCCACGGGGGTATACGTCGACATCGCCGGCATCACCCGGCACGCCCGCGCCCACCGCGAGGTCATCCTCTGCGGCGGGGCGATCAACACCCCGCAGCTGCTGCAGCTCAGCGGCATCGGCGACGCCGACGAGCTGCGCGCGCTCGGCATCCGCGTGCGGGCCGATGCGCCCCAGGTGGGTGTGAACCTGCAGGACCACCTCGTCGCCGGCCTCGCCCCCGCCGCCCGCGGCG
>CANSLE010000186.1 GCA_947647645.1 uncultured Microbacterium sp. | reverse complement strand
AGAGCAGACCGTCGCGCCGGTCTGCTCTGACCACACCGCGCCCGCGGTCGCCGCTGTCAAGGTCCTCCGACGGCCGAGCGCGTCCGCATATCCTGGGCGGCATGGACATCTCCCGCGTCGTCGCCCGCGCCCTCACGTTGACGCCCGTCCGCGCGTTCCTCCGGTACGTCGAGCGCCGCGGCGCCATGCTCGCCGACAGCGTCACCTATCGCACGCTGTTCAGCGTGTTCGCCGCGGCGCTCCTGGGCTTCTCCGCGGCCGCGCTGTGGCTTTCCGGCAACCCGGAGGCCTGGCAGGCGCTGATCGCCGCCGTCGACCGCACGATCCCCGGCCTCGTGGGCGAGAACGGCCTCATCAAGGTCGACGAGATCGACGTCTCGATCGGGCTCTCGATCGCCGGCACGGTCTCGTTGGTCGGGCTCGTGGGGGCGGCGATCGGCGCGATCGGGTCGCTCCGGACGGCGATCCGCATCATCTGCGACAAGCTCGCCGACGACGTCCCCTTCTGGATCGTCCTGCTGCGCAACGTCGGCCTGGCGGTGGCCGTCGGCGGCGCTCTCCTCGCCTCAGCGGTCGTGACGATGCTCGGCACCGCCGGACTGGACACCGTCGCGCAGTGGCTCGGGGTCGCCCGGGATGACGCGGCGATCGCCTGGGGAACCCGGCTCCTCGCGATCCTCGTGACGTTCGTGCTGGATGCCGCGGCCATCGCGGTCCTCTTCCGCGTGCTCTCGGGCGTACGAGCGTCGGCGACGGCGCTCTGGACCGGCGCGCTGCTCGGCGCCGTCGGGCTCACGGTGCTCCAGCAGCTCTCCGGACTGTTCGTCAGAGGCGCCTCGGCCAATCCCCTCCTCGCCTCCTTCGCGGCGCTGATCGCGCTGCTGCTGTGGATCAACCTCTCCGTGCAGGTCATCCTGATCGCCACGGCCTACATCTTCACGCTGGTGGAGGAGCAGGACGACCGGGTCCGGACGCGTCATGGCGCGTCGACGTTCGCGCAGCGGCGCGTGCGTACGGCGGAGGACGCCCTCGCGCGCGCCGCCGCCGAGCTGGGGGAGGCGCGGCGTGCCGAGCAGACGGAACGCGAGGGGGCCCGCTCCTCCTGAGCGTGCCGTGTGACGCCCAGGTAAGGGTCCCGTGAAATGGTCCCCGCCGATGTGCATCCGGCAGGGGCGCGCGTTAGCGTGTGATCTGTGTCAGAACCCGAAGCTGTGACCGCTCTCGCCTCCCCGTACCACCCGCTGAACGCGACCCACCCATTGGCGCTCGCGCCGGTGACCGGTCCCGCGAGTTCGGTCGACGGATTCGTGCGCCAGTTCCTGCGGAATCTCAACTACGAGCGGGGCGTGCCGTTGTCGGCATCCACCCCGAACGACCGCTACTTCGCCTTTGCGATGACCGTGCGCGACTACCTCATGGCACGCTGGCTCGAGGACCTCCGCCGTCAGCGCGTGGTGCAGGCGAAGGGCGTCTGCTACCTTTCGGCCGAGTACCTCCTGGGGCGTCAGCTGGACAACAACCTCCTCGCCAGCGGCCTCACCGAGATCGCGACCGAGGCGATGGCCGCCTGCGGCATCGACATCGACGAGCTGCGCGCGCAGGAGGTGGAGCCCGGCCTCGGCAACGGCGGGCTCGGGCGCCTCGCCGCCTGCTTCATCGATTCGCTGGCGACGATGGGCGTGCCCAATGTGGGCTACGGCATCCGCTACGAGTACGGCATCTTCCGTCAGACGTTCGTCGACGGCCAGCAGGTCGAGCAGCCCGACGCCTGGCTGACCCTCGGCTCGCCGTGGGAGTTCCCGCACCCGGAGGCCGCCCGTCGCATCTCCTTCGGCGGACACACCGAGGCGTACGACGACGAGGGCGTCACCCGCCGTCGGTGGGTGCCGGGTTGGCACGTGCTCGCGGTGCCTTACAACTACATGGTCCCGGGCTACCTCAACGGCCGCGTCAACACGCTGCGCCTGTGGAGCGCGAAGGCCACCGACTCGTTCGACCTGCGCGTCTTCAACTCGGGCGACTACGAAGAGGCCGTCCGCGCCCAGACCTTCGCCGAGAACATCTCCAAGGTCCTCTACCCCGAGGACTCCACCCCGCAGGGCAAGGAGCTGCGACTGCAGCAGCAGTACTTCTTCGTCGCGGCATCCATCGGCGACTTCCTGGAGAACACGCTCCCGGAGGACTTCGACCTCTCGAAGCTTCCCGACCGCGTCATCTTCCAGCTCAACGACACCCATCCCGTGATCGGTGTGCCCGAGCTCATGCGCGTGCTCATCGACGAGAAGAAGTTCGAGTGGGATGCCGCGTGGGCGATCACGCAGCAGTGCTTCGCCTACACGTGCCACACCCTCCTGCCCGAGGCGCTCGAGGTGTGGTCGGTCGACCTGCTCGGCCGCCTGCTGCCGCGCCACCTGGAGATCATCTACCGCATCAACGAGGAGTTCCTCGACGCCGTGCGCGAGCGCTACGGCGACGACGAGATGCGCATCCGCAACATGTCGATCATCTCCGAGTTCCCGGAGCGCAGCGTTCGCATGGCGTACCTGGCGACCGTCGCGGGTGCGAAGGTCAACGGCGTCGCGGAGCTGCACTCGCAGCTGCTGCGCGACAAGGTCCTGCCCGACTTCAACGACTTCTTCCCGGGCAAGTTCACGAACGTGACCAACGGCATCACGCCGCGCCGGTTCGTGCGGCTGGCGAACCCCGGGCTCTCCGAGCTGATCACCGAGGCGATCGGCACCGGCTGGCTCACCGACCTCGAGCGGCTGCGCGAGCTCGAGGCCTACGCGGAGGACCCGCAGTTCCGTCAGGCGTTCGCCGACGTCAAGGCCGCCAACAAGCGCCGCCTCGGCGAGGCGCTGCGCGCCCGCGACGGATTCGAGATCAGCGACGGCCACATGCTGGACGTGATGGTCAAGCGCCTGCACGAGTACAAGCGCCAGATGCTGAAGCTCCTCCACGTCGTCACGCAGTACGAGAGCATCGTGTCGGGGCGCGTCGCGGCATCCGACGTGCAGCCGCGCACGGTCATCTTCGGTGCGAAGGCGGCGCCGGGCTACGTCATGGCCAAGCGGATCATCCACCTCATCAACGCGGTGGGCGAGGTCGTCAACACCGACTCCCGCGTCGAAGGCCGTCTCACGGTGCTGTTCCCGCCGAACTACAACGTGACGCTCGCCGAGCGGCTCATCCCCGCCGCCGACCTCTCCGAGCAGATCTCGCTCGCGGGCAAGGAAGCGTCGGGAACGGGAAACATGAAGTTCGCGCTCAACGGGGCCCTCACGATCGGCACCGACGACGGTGCGAACGTGGAGATCCGCGAGCTCGTCGGCGACGACAACTTCTTCCTGTTCGGCATGAGCGAGCCCGACGTCGAGGCGCTGTGGGCCCGCGGCTACAAGCCCGCCGACTTCTACCAGGGCGATGACAACCTCCGCCGGGCGATGGACCTCATCGCCTCCGGCGCATTCTCGGGCGGCGACCGCAGCGTGTTCGAGCCGATCGTGTCGAACCTGCTCTACGACGACCGCTTCATGGTGCTGGCGGACTACTCGTCCTACATCGCGGCGCAGGCCCGGGTGGACGCCGCCTACACCGATCAGGATGCCTGGACGCGCTCGGCGATCCTCAACGTCGCCCGCTGCGGGTTCTTCTCGTCGGATCGGTCGATGCGCGACTACATCGAGCGCATCTGGCGCACCCCGCCGATGCTCTGAGGTCGGACCGTCAGCGGGCGTAGCGCTCGACGAAGGCGCGCAGGATGCCGCCGGTGTGCACGACCGGCAGGCGCCGCACGGCGTCGAGGGTGAGATCCAGCTCGTCGGGTCCGAAGTACCCGTAGCCGGCATACGCCCGGATACGGGTGGAGATGCCCTCGACGTCGCACTCCGGATGGAACTGGGTGGCGTACACGTTCTCGCCGACCCGGAACATCTGCACGGGGCATGTGTCGCCGCGCACGAGCAGTGTCGCCGCGTCGGGAAGGCGCGAGATCGCCTCCTTGTGGCCGACGTACGCCGCGAACTCGTCGGGTAGCCCGGCCAGCAGGGGATCGATCCGGCCGGCAGCCGTCTTCTCGACCTCGACGACGCTGATGGGCTCGCGGTAGGTGCCGTCGATCACGGCGCCCTGATGTGCGCCGACGGTTCCGACGCCGTAGCACGCGCCCAAGAACGGGAAGTCCCGCGCGACAACCTCATCCAGCAGTGCCGAGATCTCGGCCTCGACCCGCCGCTGCACGGCCGATTTCCTCTCGACCGGATCCGAGGCGTTGAAGGGCCCGCCGCCGACGAAGATGCCCGAGTAGTCGTCGAGATCGATCGCTCCGAGTGGGCCTGCCTCCATCCGCACCCGCACCAGCTCCTCCTCGCGCAGTCCCGTGAACCGGAGGAAGAGCGCGTATTCCTCGTCGGCGGGGAGGTCCTCGGCCCGCGTCGCGAGCAGCAGGAACGGCTTCATCGGGAGGTCTCGCGGATGTATGCGGTGATCGCCTCGAGCGTCGCGGCGACGGTGGGGTTGCGGGGGCCCTCGTCGCGTGCCACGGCCCAGTACGCGAGGGGATGCGCGTATGCGCCGTCCAGCACGCGCACGAGACGGGGATCGGCGTCGCCGAGGAAGTCGGGCAGGATGCCGATGCCCGCCCCGGCCGCGGTCGCCTCCACATGGGCGAAGACGCTCGTCGACCGCACCGATGCGGGGCCGTCGGGCAGCTCCTGCAGTGCGCGGTCGAGCTCGTCGACCTGCAGGGAACTCTCGACGTAATAGACGAGCGGATGCGCCGACAGATCCGCGACGCGGGCGGGGGCACCGCACTCGGCGAGGTAGGACGGGGCCGCATAGAGGCGCAGCGCGTAGGAGCACACCGGGGTGGCGTAGGCGCGCAGCACCCGGGGTCGGCCGACGACGATCTCCAGATCCACACCGGAGCGGTTCTGGCGCACGCGCTGCGTCGCCGACAGCAACTCCACGGCGAGCTGGGGATGCGCGCGCCGCAAGGCGGTCGTCGCCGGTGCCAGGAAGACAGAGGTGAAGGCATCCGGAGCCGAGATCCGCACCATCCCGTGCACGGCATCGGCCTCCTCCCCGGCGACGAGCTCCCGCAGCGAGGCCTCGATGCGCTCGGCGATCTCCACGGCACGGCGGCCCAGGTCGGTGACCTCCCAGCCGCCCGTGGTGCGCACGAGCACGCGCCCGCCCATCGCGGCCTCCAGCGCCGTGATCCGGCGGGAGACGGTCGAGTGGTTGACGCCCAGCACCTCCGCGGCGGCCGTGTAGCGGCCGAGCCGCGCGACGGACAGGAAGGTCATCAGCGCATCCAGCGGCGGATCCGGCACAGGGGTCTGCATGGCGTCGAGTGTGCACCAGTGCACAGTCACGGTGCAAGTTTGCCGTCGCTTCGTGCGTTGATCCGCAGATGTCGAGCGCCTACTCTGGCCGCAGAGCCAACGTCGACGTCGACGTAGGCCTGAGGGAGCAACCATGTCCACGATCGCCTTCATCGG
>CANSLE010000185.1 GCA_947647645.1 uncultured Microbacterium sp. | reverse complement strand
CTCGCGTCGCGACTGGGGAGTGGGGGCGCCGGAGGCGCCCGACTCCGTCGACCCCGGCGACCTGCGTCGCGGCGTCGGGGGTGTGCCCGAAAGGTCCGCGAACTCGTCGTCGTTCGGCGGGGTTTCGGGCATTAGACGGGCTCCTGCGGTTCGGGCGACACGACGCCGGCGGGTGCGCCGGTGCTCTTCTCAACGTCGATCGCCTGCTGCAGCAGCACCACGGCGGCGACTTGGTCGACAATCCTACGAGACGAACGCTGAGAGCGCCCGGCATCGCGCAGGGCGGCGTGGGCCGTCACGGTGCTCAGCCGCTCGTCCACCAGTCGCACGTCGATTCCGGATGCCGCCGTCAGGGCGGCGGCGAAGGCGCGGGCATCCGCGGTGGAGGCGGTCTCCCCACCCGAGAGGCTGATCGGAAGTCCCACCAGCAGCTCCATCGCCGAGTACTCCGCGGCGAGTTCCAGGATGCGGGCCACGGAGTGCTCGCCGCGCGGTACCGTCTCGACGGGAACGGCGAGCAGTCCGTCGCGGTCGCATCGCGCGACACCGACGCGGGCCTTCCCGACATCGATGCCGAGGCGCACGCCCGGGCGGAATCCGCTCACGCGCCCGGGGTCTCCAGTGCGCGGGTGAGGGCGGTCAGCGCGCTCGGCAGGGCGCTCACATCCGTCCCGCCGCCCTGCGCGACGTCGTCGCGGCCTCCCCCGCCGCCGCCGAGAACGCTGGCGGCCGTCTTCGCCAGCACGCCGGCCTTGGCACCGGCGCCGCGGGCGACGTCGTCGGTCGCGACGATGACGATCGGCCGTCCACCGACCTCCGCGCCGAGCGCCACGACGGCTCCGGCTCCGACCCGTTCCCGGATCTGGAGCGCCAGGGTGCGGACGTCGTCGGCGGATGCCGCGGCGCCGAGTGTCTGTGCGACGACGCGGTACGCGCCGATCTGCTGCGCCGTGGCGACCAGCGCGGGAAGCCGGCTCTCGAGCGCCTTCGCCTCGAACTGTGCGATGCGCTTCTCCGCGGCCTTCAGGCTCGCGGCGAGGTCGGCGACGCGGGCGGCGAGCTGATCCTTCGGTGTCTTCAGCGACGTGGCCAGCTGCGACACGATGGCGCGCTCGGCTGCCAGCTCGCGGAAGGCGTCCAGGCCGACCAGCGCCTCCACGCGGCGCGTCGACGCGCCGACCGAGGACTCCCCGACGAGGTTGATCAGACCGATCTCGGCGCTGGATCCGACGTGCGTGCCGCCGCACAGCTCGCGCGACCACGGTCCGCCGATGTCCACCATGCGCACGGTATCGCCGTATTTCTCGCCGAACAGCGCCATCGCGCCCGCGGCCTTCGCCTCGTCGAGCGGGAGCACGCGGGTGGTCACCTGCAGGTTGTCGCGCACGGCGTTGTTGGCGATCTCCTCGATCTCGGTCTTCGTGCTCTCCGACAGCGTCTGCCCCCAGGAGAAGTCGAAGCGCATGTAGCCGGCGCGGTTGAGCGATCCGGCCTGTGTCGCGGACTTTCCGAGCGTGTCCCGCAGCGCCGCGTGCACGAGGTGCGTCGCGGAGTGGGCCTGCTGTGCCGCACGGCGGTTGACGGCATCCACGACGCTCGTCGCCGGCTGACCGACACCGACCTCGCCCGACGTGACTTCGACGGTGTGGCTCACCAGTCCCGGAACGGGACGCTGCACATCGAGCACCTCGAGCTCGTAGCCCGGGCCGACGATGACACCCTTGTCGGCGACCTGGCCTCCGCTCTCGGCGTAGAGGGAGGTCTCGGCGAGGATGACCTCCGCGATCTGACCCTGCGTCGCGCGCTGCGCGGGGACGCCGTCGACCAGCAGGCCGAGCACGGTCGACTCGGTCTCCGCGTCGGTGTAGCCGGTGAAGACGGTCTCGCCGTGCGCGCGGAAGACGCGGTAGACGCTCGTGTCGGCGAGCTGGCGCTTGCGCGAACGCGCGTCCGCCTTCGCGCGGGCGCGCTGCTCGTGCATGAGGGAGTCGAACGCGTCGCGGTCGACCGTCAGGCCCGCTTCCTCGACGATCTCCATCGTCAGATCGATCGGGAAGCCGTAGGTGTCGTGGAGGAGGAACGCCTCCGCACCGCCGATCGCGGTGGCGCCGGCATCCTTGGCCGCCGCGATCGAGGCGTCGAGGTTCTCGGAGCCCGCGGCGAGCGTGCGCAGGAAGGTGGCCTCCTCCGCCAGGGCGTAGGCGACGAGCCGGTCGTAGTCGATGCCCACGACCGGGTACGCCTCCTTCATCGCGTCGCGCGAGGCGGCGAAGAGGATCTCGAAGGTCGGCCCGTCGACGCCCAGCAGGCGCATCGAGCGGATGACGCGGCGCATCAGGCGCCGCAGGATGTACCCGCGTCCCTCGTTGGCGGGCGTGACGCCGTCGCTCAGGAGCATCAGCGACGAGCGCACGTGGTCGGCGACGACGCGGA
The DNA here is from genome assembly GCA_947647645.1 of uncultured Microbacterium sp. Lineage (GTDB taxonomy): Bacteria > Actinomycetota > Actinomycetes > Actinomycetales > Microbacteriaceae > Microbacterium. Next base: position 3,070 of record CANSLE010000185.1, on the reverse strand, counting down.
ACCGCACGTCGTCTTCGTGGTTCGCGCCATAGGCCTTGCCGGAGAGGGCGACGGCGGCGTCGAGGACCGGGCGCACCTGATCGGTCTCGTACATGTTGTCCACGCCCTGCTTGAGGAACGCGATGCGCTCCAGGCCCATGCCGGTGTCGATGTTCTTGCTCGGCAGCTCGCCGACGATCGTGAAGTCGTACTTGCTGCGCACGTCGGTGATCTCGTACTGCATGAACACGAGGTTCCAGATCTCGACGTACCGGTCGTCGTCGGTGGCGGGGCCGCCGTCGATGCCGTAGGCGGGGCCGCGGTCGAAGAAGATCTCCGAGCAGGGACCGGCAGGGCCCGGAAGGCCTGTCGACCAGTAGTTCGTGTCCTTGCCGAGGCGCTGGATGCGCTCCTCGGGCAGGTCGGTGAGGCGCAGCCACAGGTCGTGGGCCTCATCGTCTTCTTCGTAGACGGTGACCCACAGGTCCTTCGGATCGAAACCGAGGCCGCCGTCCTCCTCCGCCGTGGTCAGCAACTCCCAGGCGTAGCGGATCGCACCCTCTTTGAAATAGTCCCCGAACGACCAGTTGCCGAGCATCTGGAAGAACGTGCCGTGGCGCGGCGTCTTGCCGACCTCTTCGATGTCGTTCGTGCGGATGCACTTCTGGTTGTCCGCCGCGCGCGCGAAGGGGGCGGGCACGTCGCCGGAGAGGTACGGGATGAACGGCACCATGCCGGCGACGGTGAACAGCAGCGCGGGGTCGTCGGTGACCAGGGAGGAGGAGGGCACGATCGTGTGCCCGTTCTTCTCGAAGTAATCCAGGTAGCGCTGGGCGATCTCGGCGGTCTTCATCTATGGGTTCCTCGGCAGAGCACGGGCGTGCGGGATCGGGCGGTCCCGGACGGGGACGGTGCGGGGGTGGGTCAGTCGGCGTTCTTGGCGGCGTCGGTCGCCGCGTCCACGGCGCTGGATGCCGCGCCCTTCGCCGCCTCGACGGCGTGCGCGGCGACATCCTTGACGTCTTCGACGATGCCGTCGATCTTCGCCTCCTGCGCCCGGTACGCCTCGCCGATGCGATCGGTGAACTCGGTGATGCGGGCATCGACCTCGGCGAGGACCTCGTGGCCGCGGGGGTCCTTGTTCATCAGATGGGCGGCGACGAAGCCTCCCGCGAGTCCCACGACGAACCACAGCACGCTCTTCATGGGTTCCATGTTAGGTGCATGGCCCGCGCGGATGGTCGTGACGGGACGACGAAGGGCGCCGGGGAGAACCCCGACGCCCTTCTGACGGCACCCGATCGTCGAGCGGGTGCCGAAGCGGCTTAGCGGGCCGCGTAGTACTCGACGACGAGCTGCACGTCACCGGTCACGGGGACCTCGGCGCGCTTGGGGCGACGCACGAGACGCGCCTGGAGCTTGTCGAGCTCGACCTCGAGGTAGCCCGGAACGGGGGGCAGGACCTCGGCGTGGCCACCGAGGGCGGCGACCTGGAACGGCTCCAGCGACTCGCTCTTCGGCTTGACGTGGATGAGCTGTCCCGGCTTCACGCGGAACGACGGGCGGTCGACGAGCTGGCCGTCCACGAGGATGTGGCGGTGCACGACGAGCTGACGGGCCTGCGCGGTGGTGCGGGCGAAGCCGGCACGCAGCACGAGGGCGTCGAGGCGCATCTCCAGCAGCTCGACCAGGTTCTCACCGGTCAGGCCGTCCTTGCGGCGGGCCTCGTTGAAGGTGTTGCGCATCTGCTTCTCGCGGATGCCGTACTGCTCGCGCAGACGCTGCTTCTCGCGGAGACGGACGGCGAAGTCGCTGTCCTGCTTGCGCTTGGTGCGGCCGTGCTCGCCGGGGGCGTACGGGCGCTTCTCGAGGTACTTGGCTGCCTTGGGGGTCAGCGCGATGCCGAGGGCACGCGACAGACGCACCTTGCGGCGGTCCTGGGACTTCGTAGCCACGAAGTGTTCCTTTCGTTACGCGGACGCGACTGTCGCGCCTCGCGGACGTATCGCCTCTCCTCGCCCTGTCCGGACTGCACGCCGGGGCATGCCGGAAGGTCGGTCAAGAAGAGAGGGGATGCCCGAAAACCGGTTTCGAGCCACTCAAGCCTATCAGAGAGCCCCGGCGTGCTCAGGACGCGGTGTCGTGCCCGTCCGCCTGTCATCGGGCCGGCCCCCGCCCGGAAGCGTCGTCAGCGGAGAAGATCGAGGATGCCGACCGGGTAGACCGGACGGGTCGTGTCCGCCCGCACCGTGGCGATGTTGTACCAGCCGACGCTGGTGTGGCTGTCCCGGACCGGGAGCCGCTCGCCGGCGGGGAGCGCGCTCAGGTCGGCCGAGGCCACCCGGAACACGTGCACGATCTCGTGGCCGCGACCGCTCGGACCGTCGAAGATGTTCTCCGTGACACCGAGCGGCTGCACCGCGTCGAGGGCGGCGCCGAACTCCTCGGAGAACTCGCGGACGACCGCGGACGCGGCGGGCTCGCCGAACTCGATGCCGCCCCCGGGCGCGCGGAGGAACTCGTCGTGACGGTCATTCGCCGGATAGGACTCCAGCAGCACGTACCCGTTGTGCACGAGCAGGCCCACGGCGATCGCGCGGACACGATCGGGCGCCGTCAGCTCGTCGGCGTAGGCGCCGACCGCGCGCTGGTACCGGGGCAACCGGGGCGCGAGCGTGCGCAAGGCGGTGGACAGGGCTCGTGCGGGCTTCTCGTCGGAGAAGAGCGCGAGAGCGAGGAACGCCCGTGCCGCGTCGACAAGGGGGTCATCGTCGGGCACCTCCTTGAGGAGCGCGATCGCGCCGGAGGACTCGCCGACGTTGCGCAGTGAGCTGGCGAGCTGGATGGTCGCCTGCGTCCGGTAGGGGTGGGGCAGTCCCCCGGCCAAGGCGGCACGGTAGAGCGGGATCGCCTCGCGTTCCTCCCCCAGGGAGTCGTGCAGCGACGCACGCTCGTACGCGGCGCGCGCGTCGTCGAGCGCGCGGTCGTCCAGAAGCCCCTCGAGACGGCGGCGCGCCTGCTCTGGGCGCTCGAGGTCGACGTCGGACCAGAAGAGGTCGATGTCGTCCGCCGGCGTCGCGTCGGCGGCCTC
>CANSLE010000184.1 GCA_947647645.1 uncultured Microbacterium sp. | reverse complement strand
ATGCCGCGGGCGTAGCGTTGTCGACATCATGCAACGTTTCGGAACCCTCTCCTTCGGTCACTACGGCCCACTCGGCGGTGGTCGAGAACTGACCGCCGGCGACATGCTGCACCAGGCGATCGACCTCGCCCAGGGCATGGACGACCTCGGCGTCAACGGCGTCGCGGTGCGCGTGCACCACTTCGCCCGCCAGCAGGCGTCGCCCATGCCGCTGCTGGCCGCGATGGCCGCGACGACGAAACGGATCGAGGTGGGCACCGGCGTCATCGACATGCGGTACGAGAACCCGCTCTATCTCGCCGAGGAGGCCGCGGCCGTCGACCTCATCTCCGACGGACGACTCGCCCTCGGCGTGAGCCGCGGTTCACCCGAGACGGTCGTCCGCGGCTACGAGAAGTTCGGCTACACGGCCGCCGACCCCCGCGGCGCTGACCTCGCGCGCGAGCACATGGAACTGTTCCTCCGCGCGATCGACGGCGAGGGCCTCGCCGAGCGCGACGCGACCTCGCCGTTCGGCGGGAGTCACGGCATGCAGCGCATCGAGCCCCACTCCCCCGGCCTGCGCTCGCGCGTGTGGTGGGGCGCCGGCTCACGCGACACGGCCGAGTGGGCAGGGCGCACGGGCCTGAACCTCATGTCCTCGACCCTCGTCACCGAGGCGGACGGCCGCCCGTTCGACATCCTGCAGGCCGAGCAGATCGACCGCTTCCGCGCCGCGTGGGTCGAGGCCGGCCACACCGGAACGCCCCGCGTCTCGGTGAGCCGCTCCGTGTTCCCGATCACGACCGCCGAGGACGAGCTGTACTTCGGCCACAGCCAGGAGGGCGACGGCATCGGCTACATCGACGGCTTCCGCTCGACCTTCGGCAAGACCTACGCGGCGGCGCCCGACGTGCTCGTCGAACAGCTGCGGCAGGATGCCGCGGTCATGTCGGCCGACACCTTGATGCTCACCATCCCGAGCCAGCTGGGCGTCGAGTTCAACCTGCGGATCATCGAGTCCTTCGCGACGCACGTCGCGCCGGCGCTCGGCTGGAAGTCCACGCTGGCCTCCGCCTGACGAGCAGGTTCGGACGAGCAGGCCGGATCCGGTGAGCCGACAGTGGACTCGGACGGCGAAGGCGACCGTCGTATCCCCCCAGACCGACGGCCGCCTTCATCGATTCGCTGGCAGGCTTCGGGTGCCGGCTCGCGTGAGGAAGACGTTACGGGGTTCCGCTCGACGGTGACACGCAGTCCAGCGAATCTTGAGCCTTCCTCGACGTTCGGGCGCAGACGGCACTCTCCGGCTCTCCTTCACCCGCCGCACCCTGCGGTTCTTGCGCAAATCTTGAGCCATCTCATCTTGACGAGATGACGAAAAGGGACTATTGGGCGACGGAGAGGCCCAGCACGGGGTAGAGAGCGCCGAACCCTTCGAGGAGTCCGAGCTTCAAGGCATCGCCCGTGTGGCCGACCCCCGGGATGACGGAGCGCGTGACGGTCATCCCGGCCTTCTGTGCGGCCGATGCGACGGTGTCGACATGGGCGATGTAGGCGGGGTCGTTGCCCCCCACGGTGAACACGGCCTTCATCCCCGCGTAGGTTCCTGCGGGAGCCGCCGCCATGATGTTCACGGGCTTGGACGCCTCGAACGCCCGGGCATCGCCTCCGAAGACCCGCTTGGTGATGTTCGCGATCTGCTCGGACCCCGGGAACGGCTCGCCGGAGATGTCGAGGATGTTCTTCCAGAGGCTCGGATAGTCGGCGCCGAAGGAGATCGCACACCCTCCGCCGTTGGAGTAGCCGGCGATCGTCCAGTACGCGGGGTCCTGGATGATGTTGAGGTGGGCCTTCGCCCACGCCACGACATCATGGGTGACGTACGTGCGCGCACGACCGTATGTCGCCGAGTCCGCGCACGCCGTATCACTGACCGCCGCACCGACCTGGTCGGCGACGACCACGATCGGCGCGAGCCCGTGGTTGCGCGAGGCGAACTGGTCCAGGGCATCGCTGACGGCGGTCGGGTCGGGGTTGCCCGGGTGCCCCATCATCATGATCACGAGCGGCAGCGCCGGCGCGTTCGGCACCAGCGCGGCCGGGGGCAGGTAGATGCCCGCGGGGCGGGCCCGGAACTCGGATGCCGTCGCGGGAATGACCTGCACCCCGCGGCTGCCCTTCGCGGGCATGCCGGCCGGGGGGACGAAGGACTGCGCAAGCGGCACGGAGGGTGCCGCACCCGCGGTCGGGCCCGCCGCAGGCAGGTCGATCGGGTCGTATCCCGAGATGCCGAACAGCGTGCCGAGGGTCGGATTCAACCCGAACGCGGCGTTCACGCCGACGGCCGCGACGACCAGGAAGACCAGCACGGCGATGACGGAGACGATCCGGCGCCACACGCGTGCACCGACCATGGCACCGAGGGCGAGTCCGGAAGCGGCGAGGGCACCGGCGACCCATTGCACGACGAAGACCGGCAACGGCGCCGGGCCGAAAAGGTGGAGCCGATCGACGACAACGACCAGGACCACTCCGATGGCGCCTCCTGCGATCGCCCCCAGCGTGCCCCACAGGAGACTACGACGCCCCCAACGGCGCACGAGCACGATCGCGAGGAACGCCAGGGCGATCGCGTAGGCGACGATCGGCACGGCGCCATCGATGATCGGCAACTGCCAGATCTGCATGGACCGACTCTATGGGCGGGTACCTTGGCTCGCGCTGAGCGCGGCGCCGACGAGCGGATGCCGTCGGCCCGTGCTCACGACGCGGCGTCGGTGACCCTCCTCCGTCGACGGAGGATCCCGGCGCCGGCCAGCATCTACAGCACCGCCGCCGCCACCAGCACGGGGACCGACCCCGCATCGCCGCCGGTGGACGCCAGCGCGGATGCGCCCACGGTGATCTCGGTCCAGCCGAGCACGGCACCCGCGGCATCCGTGACGACGAGGCGATGTGCTCCCTCCGGCATGCTCGCGGGGATCCGTACGGTCACCGTACGGGCCGTCGCAACGGTCGCCGCGCCGAGGTCGGTCGGTGTCGAGAACATCCAGACGTGCACCGACTGGCCGGGCGCCGCGGCGGGCACCTCGATCGTCACCGACTGACCGGGCACGACGGATGCCGGCGCACGCATGCCCCCGCGCGTCGCCGACGTGAGCTGGGACGCCGACGGCGCCGATGCACCGCCGGTCGACGCGAGTCCCCCGGTCGCCGTCGGAGACGGACCGGCCGTCGGCGCGTCCGTCGCCACGGGCGTCCCGGTCGGGACCGCGGTCGGCGTGGGGGTGGGTGTCGTGCCGGTGCAGGCGAGCGTGCCGCTGCGCAGCGAGAACCCGTCGGTGCGGGCGTCGTCGGCATAGAAGGTCGACACGGCCCCGTCGACGCAGGTGTCGCCGATCGCGAAGCCCTCATTCGCGATGTTCGCCGTCTGCGCCGGTCGGGCGTACACGTGCGTCGACTGGAAGGACCCGGCCTGCGGCGTGCCCGTGGCCGCGATGTCGTAGGTCGCGATGCGCCCGTCGCAGGCGTCGTCGCACGCGATCCACAGGAGCCCGCGATCGAACTGCACCTCCGCGACGACGGCGAACGGTGTGTCGATCGTCGCGACGCGCGTGAACCCGCCGCTGGCGGAGAGGGCGTAGGCGTACACCTTCGCCGTGCCTTCGACGCCGACGAAGAAGAGACCGTCGCCATGCGCAGGGTAGCGCGTCGGATCGTACGGCTTCGCCGTGGTCGGGTCCACGAAGCCATGGGCGATCAGCCAGGCGTCCGGCACCCACGTCAGGCCCTCGATGCCGGCGTTGGCGCCGAGGCCGGGGAAATCGGCGGCGAGGTTCCACTCGGCGGTGGCGACGAGCTCGCTCGCCGACGAGGTGGGCTCGTAGCGCAGCACCGCCGGACGGCTCACCTTGCTGTCGTCGTTGTCGCGCTCGCTGCCGACGTAGACGGCGTCGCCGACGGCCGCGACGGCCTCGGCGTCCACGCGGCCGGATCCGTTCGGATAGTGCAGCGCCTTGCCGTCCGTCCATCCCGAGGCGGTCACCCACGCGTCGCCCTGCGGAACGAGTCGGTGCAGCCGACCGCGTCCGTTCTCCACGGCCCACAGTCCGCCGTCGGCATAGTCAAGGCCGCTGAGGTTCGCGTCGGGATACTCGTTCTTCGCGTCGAGCACCCGCACGCTCGCACCCCCCGGCCACACCTCCGCGGGCGCCGCGTCGGCGCCGCAGGAGTTGGCGGTGCCCTTCGCGGATGCCGCGGTCTCGGCGAACGCCCCCGAGGTGTCGGGGCACCGACCCCACGTCGCGGACGCGTGCGCCGTCCACGAGGTGGCGTCCAGCTCGGTCGTGCCGTCGGCGCCAAGCAGGTGCACCGCGTCGGTGCCACCGAGCCCGAAGCCGAAGGCGGACTTGTCGAGCACGAGGTATCCCTTCGCGGCGATCTCTGTGCCCGCGGGGATCGTGTAGCGGTTCTTCGTCACCTCGGAGTCGGTCACGACGAGCCCCGCGACGGAGACCGGCGCGTTCGAACGGTTGACGAGCTCGATCCAGTCGTCCGGAGCGCCTCCGTTGGATTCCACCTCGTTGATCGCCACAGGGAGGGCGCACGCGTTGGATGCCCCCTTCGTGGGGGCGGAGGTCTCACGGAGATCTCCCACCCCATCGGGGCATCGCCCGTACGTGGTCCCGGCGTGCGCGCTCCAGGCCGCCTCGGCGATGAGCGTCGTCGCGTCCGGAGCGAAGACGCGGACCTTGTCGGCGCCACCGAGGCCGAACGGGAAGCCCGGCGCCTCGCCGACACTCTTCTGCACCACGAGGAACCCGTGCGCCGGCACGATCGAGCCCGAGGGCAGGTCGTACCGGTGGTCCGCCGCATCGCCGTCGTCGCGCACGACGTATCCGGTCAGGTCGATCGCGGCATCCGTCGTGTTGTAGAGCTCGAACCAGTCATCGGGGTCGCCCCCGCTGGACTCGACCTCGTTGACGACGACCGCGCCCGCAGGGGGCAGCACGATCGAGGCCGAGCCTGACGGTGACGGCGTCGGCGTCGGCGTCGGTGTCGACACGGCACAGACGTTGGCCGCGCCCGGCGTCGCGACCGAGGTCTGCTCGAACGCCCCGCGGCCGTCGGCGCAGCGGCCGAAGGTGACGGCGGCATGCGCCGTCCAGGTGAACGCGTCGACGAGCGTCGTGCCGTCGGGCAGGAAGAGGCGCGCCGCGTCCGCCTTCCCGAGCCCGAACGACATCGTCGGCTTCATGACGAGGAAGTAGGCCCCGGGCGCGAGCGTGGTGCCGAACGGAATCGCATCGGTGCGGGTGTCGTCGTCGTCCTTGACGATCCAGCCGGAGATGTCGACCGCGGCATCCGCGGTATTGGTCAGCTCGATCCAGTCGGGGTTCTTCCCGTCGTCGGACTCGACCTCGTTGATGACGACGCCGCGCTCCATCGTGGACGTCGCGGCGGCCGGGAGTGCGACGGCGATGCCACCGGCGAGGCAGGCGGCCGCGGCGGCCAGCAGGGCGGTCC
>CANSLE010000183.1 GCA_947647645.1 uncultured Microbacterium sp. | reverse complement strand
ACCCGGTTGTCCGCCCGTTGAACCCGCCATCCCCGCCGCCGCAGCGTCTCGCAGAAGCTGGCCGCCGACGGGTCCACGATGACGGCCCGTACCGCCCGCGCCCCAACCAGTCCGGCCAGATCGCCGGCATACTCCTCGTCGGTTTTCTGCCTCCGCGCCGCCCGGGCGTCGTAGTAGTACTCGGCGACCCGATACCACGCCCCGTCCTTCCTCCCCCACAGCCCCATAGACGTGGGGTTGGAGGTGCCGTAGTCCACCGACACATACCACTCCTCAAGGGGTTCCTCCGGCACCTCCCGGACAAAGCTCTCGTCAAAGAAGTCGTACACCAGCCCCTCGGCGGCCACCCACTCTCCCAGCACAAACCGCCGGTAAAAGGCCCCCTGAAAGGTGTTTTCATACCGCCGCCGCACCTCGCCGGACAGCCCCGGGTTGTCCTCCATGGTAAAGTGGAGCCGCAGGGCGTTTTTCTCCTCCGCCTTCCGCACCCACTCCTGATAGAACCAGTGGGCCGGCGACTCCGGGTTGCAGGAAAACCACAGCCGGCTCCCGGCAACGGAGCACCGCGCCGCCGTCTGCTCCACAAAGGACCGGGGCATCAGCGCCGCCTCATCCAGGAGCGCCCCCGCCAGCGTAATCCCCTGGATAGACGCCGCGGAGCGCTCATCCTTCCGCGGGGGGTGGGGCTGGGCCGCCCCGGGGTTGCCCTGCGTGGGTGGGTCCCCCCCGGGGGTGGTCGCCAACGGCGGGCCCCCCCACGACGGTCTACTTCTTGAGCAGGGTGTCGACCTGCGTCGACAGGGCCGGGATGGCGTCCCCGGTCGACGCGCGGCCGGCTGCGATCTCGCCGAGCGTGTTCGTCACCGCATCCTGGATCTGCTTGGCGTTGGTGCCGAGCTGCGGAGCGACGGCGATGTGCTCGAGCGCGTCGAAGACGGCCCGGCGGTTGGCCGGCGGGGTCTTTTCCAAATAGGGCTTCAAGAGGGATTCGTCGGCGATCGCGGGCAGCTCCCAGCCGGCGGCGAGGCGCGTGTCGACCATCGTCTTCGAACTCGTCAAGAAGTCCGCCCACTTGCGCGCGGCGTCCTGGTGCTTCGAGTCCTTCGAGATCACCACCGCGTTCGAGAAGGTCGCGCTGGCCTTCTGGGTGTCGCCGGGCTCGACGGCGATGTCCCAGTTGAAGGGCACGTTGCCGACGAGGCTGATCATCCAGATACCGGTGTGCCACATCGCGAGCTTGCCCTGTGCGAACAGGTTCTTGTCGAAGTCGGCCGTGCCGGCACCATCGGCGGCCGTGGGCATGACCGACCCCGACTTGCCGGAGATCCAGTCCGCCGCTTTCCGGCCCGCAGGTGACGCGAACGCGGCCGAGGAGTTGCCGTCGGAGAGGAACGACCCGCCGGCCTGTTGCACGGCTTTGTAGTACTCGTGGTAGGTCACCGGCTGGTAGTCGCCCCACACGCCTGCGTCCCTCTTCGTGAGCTTCTCGGCGGCCGCCTTCTCATCCGCCCATGTCCATTTCGCCGTGGGGTAGGACACCCCGGCCGCGTCGAAGAGGTCCTTGTTATAGAAGAGCACCACGTCGGAGAAGGAGGTCGGCAGACCGTACTGGCTGCCGCCGACCTTGTAAGTGTCCAGCACCGACGTGCGGTACGTGGACGCGTCGACTCCGGTCAGCGGTGCGAGCACCCCGCTCGCCTGAATGTTGGCGAAGTTCCCGGCGTCCACATCGAACACGTCGGCCTGTGTGCCGGCGGCCAGATCCGTCTGCAGCTTCGTGAAATAGTCCGCATAGGCGGCCGTCTGCACATTGACGGTGATGCCGGGGTTCTCCTTCTCGAACGCGGCGACGATGGCCTTGAGGTTCTTCTCGTTGCCGCCGTTCGAGATGAAGTTGGAATACGTGATGGTCACCGGGCCGGCGTCGGCCCCCGGGCTCGAGGACGAGCAGCCGGTCAGTGCCGCCGCTCCCAGCACCGCGACGGCGGATGCCGCGATAAGGGTCTTCTTCATGATGCAATCTCCTTTGATGTGATCGGGTTGGAGTGGTGGTCGGGTCATTTGAGGCCGGCGCCCGCGACGCCCTGCACGATGTACTTCTGGGCGAAGACGTAGAGCGCGAACATCGGGATGATGCTGATGACGGAGCCCGCCATGAGCACGTCCCACTGCGTGGAGAACTGTCCCTGCAGCGACGAGAGGGCGACCGGCAGTGTCTGCATCGACGGGTCCCGCAAGATGATGAGGGGCCAGAGGAAGCTGTTCCACGTGTTCAGGAACGCGAACACAGCGAGCGTGGCGAGCGCCGGTCGCACGAGCGGCAGCATGATCTGGAAGAAGATGCGGAAGTGGCCGGCTCCGTCGAGGGTCGCCGCCTGGTCCAGGTCGTATGGCACCGTGCTCATGGCCTGACGCAGCAGGAACACTCCGAATGCCGACGCGACGGTGGGCAGGATCGCACCCGCATACGTGTTGATCAGGCCGAGCGCCTTCATCTCCGTGAACAGCGGGACGATGAGCACCTGGAAGGGGATCATCATCGTGGCGAGGTACAGCACGAAGACGGCGCCACGGCCCCGGAACGGTAGTCGCGCGAAGGCGTAGGCCGCCATCGAGCTCGTCACCAGCTGCAGAACGGTGCTGATCCCGGCGATGATCAGCGAGTTGAGGATCACCTGGCCGAACGGCACGCGCGCGAACAGATCGACATACGGGCTGAACGACGGGTTGTCCGGGATGAGCTTCGGAGTCGTCGTCAGGGTGGCACCGGGCGTGATCGAGGTCACGACGGTCCAGACGAACGGGAAGAGCATGATCAGGCCGCCGACGATGAGTATGGCGACCAAGGCTGCGTGACCGAGACGGCGGCGGGTGGAGGTCTCACTCATAGTTCACCCACCGCTTCTGGCCGTAGAACTGGATCAGTGTGATCACGAGGATGATGAAGAAGAGGAGCCACGACAGTGCGGACGCCATGCCGGCCTGTCCATAGCGGAACGTGAGGTCGTACACCTGCTGCACGACGACGCGGCTGGCGTCGTTGGGCCCGCCGCCCGTCATGACGTAGACCTGGTCGAACACCTGGAATCCGTTGATCAGAGAGAGCACGATCACGAAGAAGGTGGACGGCGACAGCAGCGGAAGCGTGATGCTGCGCAGGCGTCGCCACCACCCCGCGCCGTCGAGGGATGCCGCCTCGTAGAGGTCGGGGTTGATCGTCTGCAGCCCGGCCAGCAGGATCACCATGACGAAGCCGAGGTCCTTCCATGCCGAGGCGAGGATGATCGAGGGCATCGCCCATGCCGGGTCGGCCCACCATCCGGGACCCTGGATGCCGAACCACGCGAGGGCGTTGTTCACGACCCCGTTGCTCGGGCTCAACAGCCATCGCCAGACGAGGGCGACGACAACCCAGCTGGTGACCACCGGCAAGAAGTACACACCGCGGAACACCGCCCGTCCGCGGAGTCGGGTGTTCAACGCGAGCGCCAGCGCGAGCCCGCCGACATAGACGAGGGGGAGATATCCGACGATGTAGAACACGGTGTGCAGAAACGCCTGATGCGTCGCGGGGTCGGTCAGCAGATGTGCGTAGTTGTCGAGTCCGACCCACGTCATGGGGCCGATGAGGTTCCAGGAATGGAGCGAGGTCCAACCGGCCGAGATCATGGGGCCGATGACGAAGACCAGCAACGGGATCAAGCTCGGGAGGAGGAAGACCAGCACCGTGAGGGCGTACGTCGCGCGGGCCCGAGCCGGGGGACGTCGCCGGCGAGGCGGCAGAGGCGCCTTCGCGACGACGGCCGCGGGAGTGGCGTACGTGGTCATCGCTGCGCCTCGACCGACGCGACGAGCCGCTCGCGCACCAGACGTCCCTGTTCTCCGGCGATGCCCTCGGCGTCGAAGGGCGTGGCGAGCACGAGGGCTGCGGCGCCTTGGGCCCAGCGGTCGTCCTGCCAGCTCTCGACGACGACGGGGGTGCCGCGTTTGCCCGGCACGAGGGCGTTACGCAACGCCTTCTCGAACGACGGCGCCCAGTGCGCCCACGCCTGCACCCCCTCGCCGAGCAGGACCACGATCTCGGGATCGAACAGGTTGATCGCCCCGGCGAGCGCGCGACCGAAGGTATGACCGGCGTGGGCGAAGATCTCCTCGGCATCCGTGTTGCCGCTGTCGGCGAGTGCGCGAAGGTCGTCGATCGTCTCGGCGGCACCGATCAGGCGGATCGAGCGGGCGTCGTTGACCAGGGCGCCCTGCCCGACGATCGCCTCCAGGCATCCCCGGTTGCCGCACTGGCACAGGGGGCCGTCCTCGCGCATCGGCACGTGACCCAGGTCTCCCGCGCCGCCTGCGCGTCCACGAACGAGTGTTCCGTCGGCGATGAGCCCGGCGCCGACGCCGTTGCCCACCGTCACGACGAGCACGTCGTCGTACGAACGCCCCTGTCCGAACAGGAGCTCGGCTGCGCTGAGGGCGTTGACGTTGTTCTCGACGACCACCGGAAGCTCCAGTGCGCGTCGCAGGATCTCGCCCAGCGGCACCTGGTTCCAACCCAGCTGCGTCGAGTCGACGATGCCGATGCCCTGCTGGGCAACGGTGCCGGGAAGCCCCACGCCCACGCCGAGCAGCCGGGTGTCCGCGGCGGCGGCGATGAAGTCCTCGACCAGCGCGACGAGGCTGTTGGTCGCGAGGGGCGAGAGCGCCTCGAAGGGAACGGTCGCCGAGCGGACGACCTCACCGTCGATGCCCACCTCCACCATCGCGACGTGGTCGGGGGCCACCTTGACGCCGAGGGCGGTGAGGTTTCGGGAGACGAGGCCGAGCATCCGCGCCGGACGGCCTCCCTTGCTCGTCGCCTGGTCCAGCTCCTCGATGAGACCGTCGCGCAGCAGGTCACGCGTGAGCTGAGTGAGCAGAGCGGGCGACAGGTCGAGCTCACGTGCGAGGTCGGCGCGGGATGCCGGCCCGTGCCCGCCGAGACGGGCGAGGACGGCCGTGCGGTTGACGTCTGCCTGGGTCCGCGCCGACGCCGCTTCACGACTTTGTTTAGGCATAAATTAAAGATATGACAAAGCGGAACCCGCTGTCAACGTGTCCACCGTCGGCTCCCCGCGCGGCGGGGGACCGGCCCAGGCGCTGCCGGGGATCAGCCCCGGAGCCGTGTGGTCGCCCGCACCCGTGACAGGCGGTAGACGACACCGACGGCGATCACGACGACACCGCCCACGATCGACGGCCATGGCAGCGTCGCGACCAGCGTGACGCAACCCAGCGCTCCGACGACCTGCAGCGCTCGCGGGAAGCGCCGGGCACCGGCATCCTGACGGAACGCCGCCACGTTCGCGACCAGGTAGTACAGCAGCACGCCGAACGACGAGAAGCCGATCGCGGCACGAAGGTCGGTGGCGAGGATGAGCACGCTCACCACGACGGCGAGGGCGAGCTCGGCCCGGTGCGGCACGGCGTAGCGCGGGTGGACGGCGGCCAGCCAGTGGGGGAGGTCGCCCTCGCGCGCCATCGCAA
>CANSLE010000182.1 GCA_947647645.1 uncultured Microbacterium sp. | reverse complement strand
AGCAGCGCCTTCTGCGCGTGAAGGCGATTCTCCGCCTCGTCCCAGACGACGCTCTGCGGGCCGTCGATCACGTCGGCGTCCACCTCGTAGCCGCGGTCGGCGGGCAGGCAGTGGATGAAGATCGCCGCGGGATCGGCCAGCGCCATGGTCGCCTGGGTGACCTTGTAGCCGCCGAGGTCGTGGACGCGCTGGATCTTCTCCTCCTCCTTGCCCATCGACACCCATGTGTCGGTGACGATGACGTCGGCGCCGGCCGCGGCCTGCGCGGGATCGGTGAAGAGCGTGACCGAGCCTCCCGTGGTCGCGGCGATGCGCTCGGCATCGGCCACCACGTCGGCGCGCGGGGCGTACGCCGCGGGCGACGCGACGCGCACGTGCATGCCCGCGGTCACGCCGGCCAGCACGTAGGAGTGGCCCATGTTCGAGGTGCCGTCCCCGAAGAAGGTGAGCGTCAGGCCCGTCAGCTCGCCCTTGTGCTCGCGGATCGTGAGCAGGTCGGCGAGCAGCTGGCAGGGGTGGAAGTCGTCGCTGAGCGCGTTGACGACCGGCACGGTGGTGCCGCGGGCCATCTCCTCGAGCCCGGCCTGCGCGTACGTGCGCCAGACGATCGCGGCGACCTGACGCTCGAGCACGCGCGCGGTGTCGGAGGGGGTCTCCTTGCCGCCGAGCTGGCTGTTCGCCGTCGAGATCACCAGCGGCGATCCGCCGAGGTCCGCGATGCCGACGGCGAACGACACACGCGTGCGGGTGGAGCTCTTGTCGAAGATGACCGCGACGGTCTGCGGGCCCTCGAGGGGCTTCAGCTTCCAGCGGTCCTTCTTCAGGGCGACGGCGAGGTCGAGGATCTCGGCCTGCTCGGCCGGGCTAAGGTCGTCGTCGCGAAGCAGATGGCGGGTCATGCGGAGGCCTCCGGAATCGAGGGGTCGGTGTCAGCGCCGTCGAGCACGAGGGCGTCGGCGACGGTGACGAGGGCGCGGGTGAACAGCTCGACGAACTCGTCGATCTCGACGTCGCCGATCGTCAGCGCGGGGGCGATGCGGATCGTGCTGTCGTTGGCGGCGTTGACGATGAGGCCGTGCTGCTGCGCGGCGGCCACGACGGCACCGGCCACGGGATGGCGCAGCGCGATCCCCAGCAGCAGGCCGGCGCCGCGGCATCCGTCGATCAGCGGCGACGCGATGGCCTCGATGGCGGTGCGCAGCTGCGCACCGCGGACGGCCGCGTTCTCCACGAGTCCAGCGCGCTCGATCTCGCCGAGCACCGCGAGCGACGTCGCGGTCGCCAGCGGGTTGCCGCCGAAGGTGGAGCCGTGCGTGCCCGGGTAGAACAGGCCGCTCGCCGCACCGAAGGTGATGAGCGCACCGATCGGAAAGCCGCCGCCGATGCCCTTGGCGACCGTGATCGCATCGGGGACGATGCCCTCGGTCTGGAAGGCGAACCACACCCCGGTACGTCCGGCACCGGTCTGGATCTCGTCGACGATCAGCAGCGCGCCGTGGCGGGCCGTGATCTCCCGCGCGGCGGCGAGGTAGCCCTCCGGCAGAGGGAGCACGCCGGCCTCGCCCTTGATGGGCTCGACGAACAGTGCGGCCACATCGTCGCCCATCGCGGCCTCGAGAGCCTCGACGGTCGAGTCGACGAACTCGACACCGGGCACCATCGGCTGGAACGGCGCCTGCATGTAGGGCTTGCCGGTGAGGGCGAGCGTGCCCATCGTGCGGCCGTGGAAGGCGTCCTTCAACGCGAGGATGCGGGGACGCGGCGCGCGCGTGTCACCGGCGACTCCGCCGGCCGCTCCGTGGAGCCGCGCGAGCTTGAAGGCGGCCTCGTTCGCCTCGGCGCCGGAGTTCGCGAAGTAGACGCGACCGGCGTCGCCCGCGCCCGTGAGGCGCTTCAGCTCGGCGGCCAGCGCCAGCTGCGGGGGCGTCGCGAAGAAGTTCGACACGTGCGAGAGGGTCGCCGCCTGACGGGCGACCGCGTCGACGAAGACGGGGTGCGCGTGGCCGAGCGAGGTCACCGCGATGCCGCCGAGGAAGTCCAGGTAGCGGCGGCCGTCGGCATCCCACAGCGAGGATCCCTCGCCGCGGACGAACAGGGCCATCCGGTCGCCGGCGTTGCGGATCAGATCGCGTCCGGCATCCTCCTGCCACATCGCCGCTGCCGTCGTCTGCTCCTGCACGCCGCTCACTGCGCCACCACCTCTGTTCCGATTCCGTGTTCCGTGAAGATCTCCACCAGCACCGAGTGGGGCTGGCGTCCGTCGATGATCGCCGCCGTCTCGACGCCGCCGTCGACCGCGTCCAGGCACGCCTGCATCTTCGGGATCATGCCCGACTCCAGCCGCGGCAGCATCGCGCGCAGCTCGTCGGCGGTCAGGTGCGAGACGAGCGAGTCGCGGTTCGGCCAGTCGGCGTAGAGGCCCGCCACGTCCGTCAGCACGACGAGCTTCGCCGCGCCCAGCGCGATCGCGAGGGCGGCGGCCGCGGCATCCGCGTTGACGTTCAGCGACTGACCGGGGTGGTCGAGGTCGGGCGCGATCGAGGAGACCACCGGGATCCGTCCCGCCGCGAGCTGGTCGAGCACCGGCTGCGGGTCGACGCGCACGACGTCGCCCACCGCTCCGAGGTCGTGCTCGGTGCCGTCGATGACGACACCGCGCCGGCGGCCCTGGAACAGGCCCGCGTCCTCCCCCGAGACGCCCACCGCAAAGGGTCCGAACGCGTTGATCCGGCCGACCAGCTGCGGGTTCACCTGACCGGTGAGCACCATCCGCACGACGCTGATCGCCTCGGTGGAGGTCACGCGGTAGCCGCCCTTGAACTCGCTCGGGATCGCGAGCCGGTCGAGCATCTGCGAGATCTGCGGGCCGCCGCCGTGCACGACGACGGGCTTGACCCCGACGAAGCGGAGGTAGGCGATGTCCTGCGCGAACGCGTCCTGCAGCTCCTGGGACACCATGGCGTTGCCGCCGTACTTGATGACGATGATCTGGTCGCGGAAGCGCTGCAGCCAGGGCAGGGACTCGATGAGGACGGCGGCCTTCTCAGCGGCCTCCTCGGGGGTCGTGTGCTGGATCTTCTCGGTCATGAGCTGTACGCGCTGTTCTCGTGGACGTAGTCGTGCGTCAGGTCGTTCGTGAGGATCGTCGCCGCGGCATCCCCCGCCTTGAGGTCGATGAGGACATCCGTCGCACGCGGGGCGAGATCGACCTCCTCGCGCGGGCGGTCGGGGGCCCCCGCGCTGCACAGCCGCACGCCGTTGAAGCTCACGTCGACCGCGTACGGGTCGAAGGCCGCCTGCGTGGTTCCGATCGCGGCCAGCACCCGACCCCAGTTGGGGTCGTTTCCGAAGATCGCGGCCTTGAAGAGGTTGTTGCGGGCGACCGAGCGGCCGACCTCGACGGCGTCGTCCTCGGATGCCGCGCCCACGACCCGGATCGTGATGTCGTGGCTCGCGCCCTCGGCATCCGCCTGCAGCTGGCCGGCGAGGTCCAGGCACACATCGTGGAGCGCGGTGCGGAACGCGTCGGAGTCCGGGTTCACGCCGCTCGCGCCGCTCACCCTCAGGGTCACCTGGTCGTTCGTCGACATGCAGCCGTCCGAGTCGAGCCGGTCGAAGCTCACGCGGGTCGCGGCGCGCAGGTGCGCGTCGGCCTCCTCCGCGGTGAGCACCGCGTCGGTCGTGATGACCACGAGCATCGTGGCGAGACCGGGGGCGAGCATGCCGGCCCCCTTCGCCATCGCGCCGATCGTCCAGCCGTCGCCGCGGAACGTGCTCGTCTTCGACACCGTGTCGGTCGTCATGATGGCGCGCGCTGCGTCGTCGCCGCCCTCGGGGGTCGCCCCCGCGATCGCCCGCTCGACGCCCTCGAGCACCTTCGCGCGGAACACCTCGTCGCCGGTGCCGATGAGTCCGGTCGAACAGACGAGCACATCACCGGGGCCCACGCCGAGCAGTTCCGCCGCACGTTCCGCGGTCTGATGCGTCGTCTGGAAGCCGAAAGCTCCGGTGAAGCAGTTCGCGCCGCCGGAGTTCAGCACGATCGCCTCGACGACGCCGTCCTGGATGACCTGCTGCGACCAGAGGATCGGATTGGCCTTCGCACGGTTGCTCGTGAAGACCGCCGCGCCCAGTTTGAGCGGTCCCCGATTGACGACGACGGCGACGTCGGGCTTGCCGGTGGACTTGAGGCCCACAGCCACGCCGCCAGCGGCGAACCCCTCGGGTACGGTGACGCTCACGGTGCCACTCCGTTCACGGTCAGGCCCGTGGCCTCGGGAAGGCCGAGGGCGATGTTCATCGATTGGATGGCGGCACCCGCGGTGCCCTTGACGAGGTTGTCGACCGCGGTCACGACGACGACCCGGTTCGCGGCACGGTCGATCGCGAGGCCGAGCAGGGCCGTGTTCGCACCGAGCACGTCGGCGGTGCGCGGGAAGCGTCCCTCGAGCAGCAGCTGGACGAACACCTCGTCGCCGTACGCCTGCTCCCAGGCCGCGCGGATCTCGGCATCCGTCACGCCGTCGGCGATCGGGGCGGTGGAGGTCGCCAGGATGCCGCGGGCCATCGGCACCAGCACCGGCGTGAAGGAGATGCGCACGTCGACCGCGGCCGGCGCCGCGGCGACCAGGGCCTGCTGGATCTCCGGGATGTGCCGATGCGTGCCGCCGACGGCATAGGGGTTGGCGGTGCCGAGGATCTCGGACGCGAGCAGGTTGGTCTTCAGGCTCCTGCCGGCACCGGACGGTCCGACGGCGAGAACGCTGACGATGTCCGACGGGTCGATGACGCCGGCCGCGACCCCGGGCGCGAGGCTGAGCGACACGGTGGAGGCGTTGCAGCCGGGCGCCGCGATCCGTGACGCGCCGACGAGCACGTCGCGCTGCGTCGCCCCACCGGGGCCGACGATGAGCTCGGGAACGCCGTAGGCCCACGGCTCGTGGAAGGCGCCCCCGTAGAACGCGTCCCAGGCCGCCGCAGACGTCAGCCGGTGGTCGGCGCCCGCGTCGATCACGAGCGGGGTACCGGCGAGCGCGTCGGTGTACTGACCGGACTGGCCGTGCGGGAGCGCGAGGAAGACGACGTCGTGACCGGCGAGCGCCGCGGGCGTGGTCGGCTGGAGCGTCAGGTGCGCGAGGGAGCGGAGGTGCGGCTGGTGGTCGATCAGCGCGTCGCCCGCGTTGCTGTGCGCGGTGACGGTCGTGATCTGGACGTCGGGATGAGCGGCGAGCAGGCGCAGGATCTCGCCGCCCGCATAGCCGGAAGCGCCGGAGACGGCGACCGAAAGGGTCATTGTTCAACCTTATTGTGACTGTGGTCTGCAGACGGTGGGCTCGAAACGGCGACACCGGCGGCTCGACCCGTCACGGCGACAGGGAGCTCGCGGGGTCGCCTAGAGTCGGCGGCCGGCCTGGCGTCGGCGCGCGCGTCGCACCGTGGTGACGGTGAGAGGAGCGGCCGGATGCATGCGGTGACCGTATCGCGCGCGAGGGGTGCGCCGCAAATCGACCTCACCCGGCGACGC
>CANSLE010000181.1 GCA_947647645.1 uncultured Microbacterium sp. | reverse complement strand
GCCGCTTCTGCTCGGCGCTCGCTCAACATCGAGTCGCAACCCGACCGCGACCGCCCCGCACCGCGACCCCGACCGCGACCGCACCGCCCCGCACCGCACCGCGACCCCGACCGCGACCGCGACCGCACCGACTCGAACTGCAAGGCCGGGGCAGGGACACGCCGGCGGAGGGGAGGATGCCGCGGCGTGTCGGGCGGGATGCCTTGCAGTTGTGTCGCGAAGGTGCCCCGCGCACCCGGACCCTCAGCCGGCGACGACGCCCTCGAGGCGTGCGTACGACGTCTCCATGCCGTCGGTCATCCCGGTGGCGAGGATCATGTCGCGCGTCTCCTTGTCGGGGTACTCGATCAGCAGTGTCAGCAGCGTCGCGCCGTCCTCCTCGTAGAGCTGGAGGTCGTTGAGGGTGGCCGGCCCCGGCATCCCGATCATCCGCTCGGTGGAGACCTCGCGCCAGATCGGCTCGCTGAGCACGGTCTCGCTCTCGAACCCGAAACGGGTCGACTCGTCGTCGCCCTGCTGCCACACGAAGCGGGTGGTCTCGCCGACCTCACACTCGATCATCTGCCAGCCGTCGGGACCGAGCAGCCATCTCTGCAGCAGCTCGGGCTCGTGGTGAGCGCGCCACACGAGCTCACGGGACCCCTCGATGAAGCGGGTGATCCGCACGTGCCGGTCGTCGAGGAGCTCGAGGCGGGTGCCCTTGCCCTGCGCGTAGGCACGGAGGTCCTGCAGCACCGCATCGAGCTGGCTCATCGCGAGACGCGAACCCTCGATCGCACCCATCGCGACGACCTGCTCGAGTGCCTCGAGCGACGCGAAGAAGGTGGTGTTGGTGAGGCGAGAGCCCTCGGCGGTCGCCTCGAACGAGAAGACCATCCGCATCGACGGGAACCCCTCCAGCGTCTCGCCGTCGTCGCCAACGAACGAGTCCAGCACCTCGAAGCTGCGGCCGGGTTCGACGTTCAGGACCTCCCACGATCCGGCGGAGCGCTCGCCCCGCGGACTCGTCATGCGGTAGTCGACGCGGCCGCCGGGCCGCAGGTCGAACGCGGTGAAGGTGGCGGGCCACCCCGGAGGACCCCAGAACCGCTCGAGCTGCCGCGGGTTCGTGAAGGCCTCCCAGAGGCGGGAGACGGGTGCCGCGGCATCCGCGACGAGGGTCATCGTGAGGTTCTCGGGGTCGGTCGTGATGTCGGTGACGGGCATGTCAGTCTCCTTGCGTGGGACGGGGATCGTGCGGTTCAGCCAACAGGGCGTCGAGGCGGTCGATTCGCGAGCGCCAGAGGTCTTCGTAGCGGGCGAGGAGCGCCCGGGCACGGGCGATCATGCGCGGGTCGGCGCGGACGAGACGCTCGCGTCCCGCGGCGCGCTTGACGACGAGGCCGGCGGCCTCGAGCACGGCGATGTGCTTCTGCACGGCCGCGAACGACATGTCGTAGTCCGCGGCGAGCGCCGAGACCGACTGCTCGTCGACGAGCGTGCGCCGCAGGATGTCGCGCCGCGTCGCCACCGCCAGGGCATGGAACAGCCGGTCGGTCTCATCGTCGCTCAACTCAGTTTGTACAACCATTTGGTTGCAAATTAGAGCTGCGGATGCCGCGAGTCAATACCCTCGTCGAAGTTCCCGACACCTGTCGGGCGAGCGCCGGCCGCCATACCGTTCACAACTCCGGAGATTCGTGGCCATCACGGCGTGACCTCGGCGCGTCGCGGGGTCTGCTGGCCGCCGTTCCAGAGTTGTGAACGCCGTGACGGGGCAGGAAGCGCTCCGAAGATCCGGAGCGGGCCCGATCGAACGAAGCGGTCAGGACGGGTTCGCCGGGTTGCTCACCAACAGGGCTCGACGCAACGGAGCCGCGACGCCCCCACCAGAGAGCAGCACTGACCCGCCGTGCACGCCCTTGACGCAGCCGTCCTCTTCCGCCTGGTGTGTGAGACCGCCGAGTCGTCCACCTCGCGGGCCCGCTGGGGATCAGGCGGCGCAGGCGATGCAGGTCGTGGCCATCGGCCGGGCTTCCAACCGGCCGGGCGCGATCACGTTCCCGCAGACGACGCAGATGCCGTAGACCCCGGCATCCAGCCGGGCGAGCGCGGCGTCGACCTCGGCGCGCTCGTCGAGCACGGAGCGGCGCAGGGCGTCGAGCCGCTGCCACTCGCCCGAGAGCGTCGAGCCCTCGGGGTCGTGCTCGTCGTCGGCGGTCGCGGCCGACCGGTCGGCGCGCACGGCGGCGTCATCGGTGTCGAGCCGCACCAGCAGGGCATCGAGCTCCCGCCGCCGCGCGGAGAGGACGTCACGGGACATGCCCCGAGGGTACGTCAGGCCTCCCCCACCGGGACGCGGGGGCGCACCCGCGGACGGATGCGCCCCCCCGCGACGACGGATCAGTGCGCGGGACGGCGACGCCGCATCACGACGACCAGGCCGGCGAGCATCAGCAGGATGCCGCCCGCCAGCACCGCACCCAGGTCGTCACCGTGTCCACCGGTTGCGGCCAGACCCGCGGCCGTGACCGTCACGGCGGCGGAGGCCACGACCGTGTCGGCGGCGTCGGCGCGCGACAGCTGCAGGGTGTGCGCTCCGGGTGTGGTGGACTGCGGTATCAGCACGGTCTCGTCGATCGAGCCGTCCGCGGCGGCGGTCACTGTCGCCAGGAGCACCGGCGTCGAATGCAGCACCAGCCGGTAGGAGGCCGCGGGCGTGAGCCCCTGCACCTGGACGCGCACCGTCCCGCCGGCGGTGATCTGATCGGCCGAGAGTGTCAGCGCGACCGCCGAGGTGCCGCCGCCGGTCCCCGGCTGGCCGGTCCCGCCGCCGGTCCCCGGCAGATCGGTGCCGCCACCCGCGCCCGGACCGGTCGAACCGCCCGCGGCCGTCGTGAAGGTGCGCACCTCGGAGTACTCGAGTCCGCCGTGCGGGCCGGTGGCCGTGACATACCACCCGCGCTCCCCCGCCGTCAGACTCTTCCAGTCGACCGCGGAGACCGAGCCGGAGGGCGCCTGGGCGACTTTCCCGACCTCGTCGGCGGTGAGGATGTCGGCCCGGAACGAATCGGTCGCGAGCGTCTTGGTCTGCGTCTTCAACCCGATGGCGGAGTAGGGGATCGTGAACTCCTGCATGCCCTCGGGACTCGTGAGCGCCGGATCCGGTGAGTCGAACACGTTCAGCGACGGCGAGTACGTGCGGACGATCATCCGTCCGTCCTTGTTGTCGAAGTGCAGCAGACGCAGGTAGCCGAGGCCGCCCTCCTGCAGACCCTGATAGTCGAACAGCATCGAGTAGACCGTACGGTCGGGCTGGCCGTCGCCGTTGTCGTCGATCGCGTCGGTGCGCGTGTACGCGTCGTGGTAATGGCCCGAGCTGACCGCGAACACGTTCGGGTTGGCCTTGACGACCTCGTCGAAGATGCGCTGCGGGATCGGCCCCAGACCACCGGTGGTGAGCATGTACTCGTGCAGGTCGATCCACACCTTGCGCTCGGGGTAGCGCTGGATGACGGCGTTCATCCACGCGATGTCCTCGTCGTTGGACGCCGAGTTGTTGACCGCGGGCCAGCCCATGTACAGCATCAGGAAGTCGACTCCGCCGACCGTGATGAGGTCGTAGTGGCCACGGTTGTCCTTGTACGACCCGCCGTACCAGGGGTTGGCGCGGTAGCGGCTCTCGCCGAAGTACTTCGAGAAGTTCGAGTAGTCATCGGCCGCGTGGCCCACGTCGTGGTTCCCGGCCAGGATGCCGTACGGCAGCCCCGCCTCGTCGAATCGCTTGTACTGCGCGTCGGCGTTCTTCCACTCGTACTCGGGGTCGTCGTTGCCGACGGCCCGGTCTGTGGCGACGTAGTCGTCGACGACGTCTCCGGTGTGCATGACGTACTGCAGGTTGAGGCTGTCGCGCTGCTTCAGCAGGAAGTCGTGGATGTCGACCTGGTGCTGGTAGAAGGTGTCGTCACCGGTCGTGCCCGCCAGGTACCCCTGGTTCTCGTTGTAGTACTGCGTGTCCGACTCCCAGCCGATCGTGAAGTCGTACTGGTCGCGCGGGGTGGCCCCCGCGCTGTACGCGGCCACGGCATCCGTCCGGCTCGATCGCGCGGTGCCGGCGAAGCCCTCCGAGTGCTGCACGAGGAAGGTGAGTTTGCCGCCGTCGGCGTGACCGTCGACGGGGACCAGCGCGTCGAGCGTGAAGGCGGTCGCCGCGCCCCCGGTCGTCAGGTACTGGTCGACCTTCTCCCATGACCCGTCGGTCTTGCGCGCGTACAGCAGCACCTTCGCGTCGGCGTTGGCGCTCCCCTGCCAGGTGACGCGGGCGAGCGCGCCCGAGCCGGAATCGGCCGGCACGTCGATCGTGAACAGCTGGTACGGGAAGGCCGTGTCGCTCGTGGCGGCGACATCCACCCCGTCGGTCGCGGAGAGCTTGGCGAGGCCGTCGGCGCTCAGCGGCGTGGCATCCGCGCGATCGCCCGCCGCTGCCGTCGTCGTCGATCCGGATGCCACGTGCACCTGGCTCTGCGCCGGCGTGAACGTGTACCCGCGGCGGAAGCTCAGGTCGAGCGCGTCGGCCTGAGCCGAGGTCGCGGTGGCAGAGAGCGTCGCCTTGTCGCCCGTGACGGTGCCACCCCTCGAGGGCGCCAGCAGCGTGATGCCGGGGCGCTCGTCCGCTGTGCGGAAGGCGATCGTCCGCGTGACGGTGTTGCCGACGTGGTCGCGCGCCGTGAAGACGGCCGTGTGGTCGCCCGGGGCGAGCTTCAGCGACGAGGTGGTCAGCGGCAGCGTCACCGCGGCGCCGTCCAGCGTCGCCGTCAGCGTGTCGAGACCCGAGCCCGCATCTGCGGCCGAACCGTCGACCGAGAACTCGCCGCGGTACATCCGTCCGTCGGTGAGGGCCGTGGTGATGACGGGCGCGGTGTTGTCGACCTGCACCGACCGTGCGACGCGGTTCGCGCCGTCGGTGGCCGTGACGGTGTGCGCACCGTCGACGACCTTCGTGGTGTCCCACGTGGCGGCAATCGAGTCGAACGCGTCGGCCGGGATGTCGAACGTGAGATCGATCGAGACGAGCGCGTCGTCGCTGAAGTTCACGCGCTTGTCGCCCGTGGCGCACGTGTACGGCGCCGGAGCGGTCACCGCCCCGTCGGCCTCCCAGCTGGTCGCGCAGCTGACCGGGTGCAGCACACGTCCGTCGGGCAGCGCCAGGCGGAAGTTCAGCGCCGAGAAGTCGTCGTTGTTCTCGTTCGGGTCGCCGCTGGGCTGGGCCTTGGTGCCCGACGTGACGGTGAGGGTGAGGGGCTTACCCTTCTCCACACGGGTGACCGGCACCGCCGCGTCGACGGTGACGATGCGCTCGTAGTAGCCCTCGTCGAAGATCTTCAGCACGTCGTCACCGAGCTTGACGCCGTTGCGGAAGAACGCGTCGGTGTTGGTCGCCTCGAAGGCGAAGATCGGCCCGGCCTCAAGCGACGGGGTCGCCGAGTCCAGCGCCGCGCCGTCGGCGCTGAGCGCCAGCGCGCCGGGCGCGGCGTCGCTCGTGCCCTGCACGC
>CANSLE010000180.1 GCA_947647645.1 uncultured Microbacterium sp. | reverse complement strand
GCCAGCGCCTCCCGGCACTAACGATCAATTGTCACCGATTCGTTCCTCACGCCCCGCCGCTGACTACGTTGCAGCGGGTGCCACCACCTATCTGACCTCCGCGCGGCACTACCTCAGCATCACGCGGAGCTGACACCTGACGCCACTATGAGGGGCTCCCGCTGTTTCAGCGGGAGCCCCTTTCCTGTGGGCTTATCGGGCGTGTTTTCCATGCAGGGAGGCTCGCGTAGTTGACGGAGTCCCGTACATTTCAGTGAGGCTCTAAAGCCGCGATCGCGACCATCCTTGAGATTCGATCTCCGGGCTGATTGAGTCGAGTGCTTCGCGTGATTGATTGCGCACGTGGATCACGATGGTGGACATCGGGTCCCAGTCCTTCACGCCGGGGATCGTGAGGTAGTGGTCGACGTGGTGTACGGCTGGCCATAAGCCGGCGAACTGGTGCATCCGATCCCCGAGGGTCCCGGCCGCGATCTTGTCGCCGGGGCGGGGGCAAGCGGCAGCCTTCACGTCTTCACGCAGGAACGCGCCGAGCAAGTTGTCGTTCTCGTCATACACCTCGATGCGCATCCCGAGCGCGACGCGACCGAGGGGGCCATCGGCTCCCTCGCTGGGCTTGTGCGTGATGGTTGATTCTTGTGCAGCTGCAGGGATCGGTGCTGCTGGCAACGCGGCGTCCAGCAGTTCTCCCAGCCTCGCCCGTTCCTCGGTGTCGGCATGCGGCCCGTGGAGGTCGAACTTGATGTGGTCGTAGACCTCGCGCACGAGGTCGCAGACGAATTGAGCCCGTTCTTGCTTGGTGGTGGTCGCGCTCTGGAGTGCGGGTCGCAGTGAGTCGACCGCCGCCTTCAGCTCAGTGTTTGTCATCGTTCTCTCCTTCTCTAGGCCCGTGGCCTGTTAGCCGTGGGAGCGGGTGATCCACTGGTCCCATTCGGTTTCATCGGTCGCGTCCGACCAGTCGCGGATGGGACGGGCTCCCTGGTGCCCGTTGGTGCATCCGGCGATCGAGGACGCCTTCTTGATGCGTTCGACCGCGAGCGCGAAGCGTTCGTGCCAGCCAATCGGTCCAAGACCGGTGTCGGCAGCATCGAAGAGGGCTCGGTGGGCGCTGCGGAGCGCGGATAGTTCCTCGACGAGCCATCCGTGCTTCCACCAGCAGTCGGGGACGACGGTAGGGCTGACCTGGTAGCGGAGAGTGAACCACCCCACCCATTGCCGGAGGTCGACCCACACGTCGTGGGCGGTCTCGTCGTCGAGCTCGCGCCAGTTCACCACCCACACCGCGTCGATCTCGGTCGCGGCTTGACGGTTGTCGAGGTCGATCTCGGCCTGCATCGCCGCCGTGACCTCATCGGCCGTCAAGCCCTCGAAGTCGTCGCTCATGATCCTTCTCCCTCTCTGGTGGCGTGTTTGCGTCGGACGATCTACAGCGCGGTCGTGGATGCCTGCCGGCGGGTGCGGTGGCGTGCCAGAAGCGGGTCCCGGTCGATGATCCGGTGCAGCAGTTCATGGCACGCCGGGTGCAGCGGCCACAGGTCTGCGTGGGCCTCGTCGGCGTACCAGCCGGCCTGGGTCTTCTTCACCCCGTCGTACGACAGGTGGTGCAGTTCGACGTCGCGCCTGTCGGCGGTGCGATCGCATCCGACGCACGTCCACTCCCCCGCGATCTGGAGCTGGTCGCGGAACCAGCGGTCGCGGCGGGCGAACCACTGGGGGGAGGTCAGGTAACCGGTGCGGTATGTGTTCCCTCGGGAGGGCCGGCGTCGGTTAGACATCCCGGCCCTGAGCGGCGAAGTGCGCCTGCTGTTCGCGCTCGAGGTCGCGCTTGCTCGTGGAGATCTCTCGCCCATCGCGGCGTTCGGTCCACCCGTCGAGCTCCAGCAGCACGGGCACGCGGTTGCGGTAGCTGAGAAGGCCTATCCCGTTCGGCATCCGGCGTAGCTCGTCGACCGTCATCAGCGGGAGCCGCTCGTGCTGCTCGCTGGTGGAGTCGCCGAGCTGCTCGGTGTTCCACGGCCGTCGCGTGCGCTGACGGTCCCGGTACCCGAGGAGCCGTTCGACGTCGCCCAGGTGGTCAGCGTCGCCACCACCACCGAGGAGCACCTTCGCGGTCGCAGCAGACCAGATCGTAGAGGCCTCGGCCGTGGACCTTCGGGACCCTGCAGTCCGGTTGGGAGCCGGCAGGCGTGTCGGGCGTCAGCGGGGCCGGCGGCTCAGCAGGGGGCCGAGGGGGATCTCCAACAGCAGGACGAGCAGCCAGAGAGCGCCGGGCTGGGGGAACAGCAGCACGAGCCCAAGCGCGAGCGCCATCAAGATCGTCCTCAGTCCACCGCGAAAGCCCCTCGCCGCCGATGATCGCGACCCTGTTTGAAATGGCTTCTGATCTGGTTTTCACTGTCTGATGGTGGCATAAGGTCCCATCGGATCTCCCGGTGAGCGGTAGGGTGTCCGTCGCTATAAGCGGCGCTGCACGGCGTTCGCGTACACCCAGATCTGAGTCGGGTGGGTCATTCCGGGGGCTGGTCCGTCTGAGTAACACGGCGCCGCGCGCCCACGCGGTCGCCGGCTTGCTCAGCGCGGACGCTCCACGAACTCGAAGAGCGTGACGAGGCGAACCATCTACCTCCTCACGCTCTTCGACGGCGGAAGGAACCCGGCTTAGATCCTGGCCCGCTCCTGTGCCGCCTCAGCGTTGACCTGGGCCATGTGCCAGGTCTCGCGAAGTTGAGCCGGACGCAGCAGCGCGAGCACCACCAAACGCCCGGTAGACGGTCGGGCCTCTGCCGGGAGCAGCGTTTTCCATCGCACTGTTCCATAAGCTGTCGAGCCCAGGAGCGTGGAGACAACAAACACCAGACCCTCGACAAGTCCTGCGCCGTTGGACAGCAGGAGCGCTACTGCTGCTGCAAGCGTGAGAGCAAGTGCAGCGATCAACGGAATCAGGCGGACACGCGGGACTTGAGCGTCTGCGAGCACCACGCCGAGGCATATGCCGATTAAGGCAGCGGCAATCGGTAGCATTCTCCGAGCCTAACCAGTCGCATGTTTCTCTGCTGCCTAATAGCAGTTCTTTGAGTCGTATCGCACCGCGATCGGCGCGGGGACGACTGCGATGAAGATGCAGCGATTCGCCTGGGCCTGGATGGATGCCTGCAGGAACCACTGGGCTCCGAAGACGCCACAGACCTTGAGTAACGCGTTGATCTCGCATCTGCGCGGGCTGTATGTGCTCATGGGCCACGAGACGTTCTATCCCCTGCCCGCGATGACGGTCACACGGTCCATCGCCGAAGTGGCGAGTTCGCTGTCATGGATGCTGCACCCGGGCTCGCCCCCGATGCTCGACCCGCGCGCAGCTACGCAGCGCTCTTCGCGATGCTCGACAAAGGCATAGCGAGCGGACGCCCGAGCGAAGCAGAACGCACCCGTCAGGCCAAGGCCACTCTCATCCAGAAGCTGGAGAGCGCTCGCCCCAAGATCCAGGTGACGCCGCGCGTAAAGAACGGGGTCGCTCAGGACGAAGTCGCGCAGGTCACGGTGAAGCGCCAGCACGCGCGGACGTCGTTCTCGCCGCAGCATCCGCTTGCCATCGCCGCGGCACCCTCGGGGCCCCGCAGTTCGGGTGCGAGTCGGGCGCCAAAGGGAGGCTGACCGAGTGTTAGCGGCGGGCGCGGCGGCCGAGCAGCGGGTTGAGGGGGATCTCCAGCAGCAGGACGAGCAGCCAGAGAGCGCCGGGCTGGGGGAACACCAGGACGAGCACCAGTGCGACGGCCATCAGGACCGTTCCGATCCACCGGGTCAGGGGCGGCTCGGGTGCGCGATCGCTCAAGCCCGCGCGTTCCAGGGCGATTGCCTGCACACGCAGGATCGTCCCGCACAGCAGCATCGTCCCGACGTAGGCGCCCAGGCCGACCCGATCCGCGGCGGGGCCCGCGAGATCGAGCGCCGTGGCGACCGGCAGGAACACGATCGTCGCGAGCCAGAGCGTCTGCAGGCGCCCGGCGAGGCGGTTGTAGCCGTGCGCGTGGACGAACGTCGCGTGGTTGGCACGCCAGAAGGTGGCGATCACCACAAAGCTCAGTGCCGCGGACATCATGCCGGTCACGTTGTCGGTGAAGAAGGCCGTCGCCGACTCCGCTTCCATCGCCCGGTCGACGAGCGGCAGCATGACGAGAGTGATCGCGATCGCCACCACGGCGTCGCTGAACGCCGTGAGACGGTCGAGAGCCTTCTCGCCCGTGGCGGCGTCGCGCGCGCCGCCGTCGATGCCGTCCCCGGACATGGCCCTCCTCGCGTCGCCGTCACGCAGGTCGAGCCCAGGTTATCGGAGCGATCGCTGCCTGTGGACAACTTCCGAGACCGGCAGCGTGCTCTGGCTAGGATGCCGGGGTGACAGCACCCCGCTTCGTGCCTCGCCCTGTTCTCGCCCTCCTCATCGCCGCCGGTGCTCTCGCCGTCTCGGGATGCGCCGCCGGGACGGGAACGGCGGCGTCACCGTCGATCTCGGAGTCGGGAGGCGCCGGCGCCGGCACGGATGCGCCGTCGGATGCGGCGACCGACCCCGCCGTCGGGAACGGGGAAGGAGGCAGCGGCAGCAGCGCGCCGTCGGTGCCGACTATGGCGCTCGCCGACGTGCTCGCGCGCTATCCCGATTGCGCCGCGATCGGCACCGTGCTGGGTTCGGCCATCGACGGACTCGAGCGGGGCGACGAGAGCAACGAAGGCGGCACGGTCCAGTGCAATTGGATGTCGACGGGTGGCGACGACGTCAACACGGTCGGCATCACGGTGACGACCAACAACGGTGCGGTCGACGTGCCCAAGAAGGAGGACATCGCCGCCATCGGCTCCGAGTACGTCGCGGACGCGGCCGTGGAGGCGCGCGGCGGCATCGCCTACGGCACGAAGACCACGGGCGACCTGCGCATCTACGGCACCCTCGTCGATGTGCCGGGCGTGGGGGTCTCCATCAGCTCGAGCGCGCTCAACGTAGACCCACGCATCTTCGGCGCCCCCGCCGTCGCCGCGACCAAGCAGCTCCTCGGCATCGCGGGCTGAGCCTCTCCCGCCTTCGTGGGGCCCTGGTCTCCCGCTGAGCTCCGGTTCGGGGTCGCGTGTGGTCGGTTGTGCGCGACGGGAATGACCACACGCGACCCCGAACCGAGGGTGGGGCCGGGTAAACTCTGGCGTGCCCGAAACGCCTGTCGACCCCGAGAGCGAGCCGCTCGACCCCGAGAGCGAGCCTGACGACGCCGAGACGACGGCGCCGCCGGTGGTCATCGACCCCCGCGAGCTGGAGATCGCGCTGCGCGTCATCGACGCGGCATCCCAGCTCGACCACGACGATCCCGCCTACATCGCCCTGCGTCGCCAGACCGGCAAGATGTACAAGGACGTCAAGCGCCAGTCCCGCAAGGAGAAGCGCCAGCGCATCGCCGACGCCGACCGTGCGGTCGTCGCCGCCACCGCCGCCGGAGCGCCCGACCGCATCGACGACGAGACCCGCGGCATCCCGCTCGCGGCGCGCACCGCGGCG
>CANSLE010000179.1 GCA_947647645.1 uncultured Microbacterium sp. | reverse complement strand
TGCCGAGGGTCTGGACGAGGTCAGCGCGCGGCGGATCCCTCGGTGTAGTCGGCGTCCTGCTGCTTCCAGGCGAAGAGGGCGCGCAGGTCCCTGCCGACGGCCTCGATCGGGTGGGCGGCGGCCTTCGCGCGCAGCTCCTGGAACTCGACGGCGCCGTTGTCCTGGTCCGCGATGAAGCGCTCGGCGAACGCGCCCGACTGGATGTCCGCGAGGACGCCCTGCATGTTCTCCTTCACGTGCGGGTCGATGACGCGCGGGCCCGACACGTAGTCGCCGTACTCGGCGGTGTCGGAGACCGACCAGCGCTGCTTGGCGATGCCGCCCTCCCACATGAGGTCGACGATGAGCTTGAGCTCGTGCAGCACCTCGAAGTAGGCGATCTGCGGCTGATAGCCCGCCTCCGTGAGCGTCTCGAACCCGTACTGCACGAGCTGCGAGACACCGCCGCAGAGCACGGCCTGCTCACCGAAAAGGTCGGTCTCGGTCTCTTCGGTGAAGGTGGTCTTGATAACGCCGGCACGGGTCCCGCCGATGGCCTTCGCGTACGACAGCGCCGTCTCCCAGGCGTGGCCCGAGGCGTCGCGCTCGACGGCGATGATGTCCGGGATGCCGCGACCGGCGACGAACTCGCGACGCACGGTGTGGCCGGGCGCCTTCGGGGCGACGAGGATCACGTCGACGCCGTCGGGGGCGTCGATGTAGCCGAAGCGGATGTTGAAGCCGTGAGCGAAGGCGAGCGTCTTGCCCGCGGCGAGGTTCGGCTGGATGCTGTCGCGGTAGATGCCGCGCTGGTGCTGGTCCGGCGCGAGGATCATGATGAGGTCGGCCCACGCGGCGGCATCCGCGACGTTCTTGACCTCGAACCCGTCCTCCTGTGCCTTCGCGATGGACTTCGAGTCCTCCTTCAGAGCG
This sequence comes from uncultured Microbacterium sp., assembly GCA_947647645.1. Classification (GTDB taxonomy): domain Bacteria; phylum Actinomycetota; class Actinomycetes; order Actinomycetales; family Microbacteriaceae; genus Microbacterium. The sequence goes on along the minus strand of CANSLE010000179.1, from coordinate 4,631 downwards.
ATGACGACCTCGACGCCCGAGTCGCGGAGGTTCTGCGCGTGCGCGTGCCCCTGCGAGCCGTAGCCGACGATCGCGACCTTCTTGCTCTGGATGACGGACAGGTCGGCGTCGGAGTCGTAGAAGATCTCAGCCATGGTGTGTGTTTCTCCTTGCTAGTGGTTCGAAAGATCAGCCGCGCAAGACGCGCTCGGTGATGGACTTGCCGCCGCGGCCGATGGCGAGCAGGCCCGACTGGGCGAGCTCCTTGATGCCGAACGGCTCGAGCGCACGCAGGATCGCGTCGATCTTGCCGCGGTCGCCGGTGACCTCCACGACCAGCGCGTCGGTCGCGTAGTCGACGACGGAGGCGCGGAAGAGGTTGACGACCTCGATCACGTTGGAGCGCGTCTGGTTGTCGGCGCGCACCTTGATGAGCATGTGCTCCCGCTGCACGGATGCCGCGGGCTCCAGCTCGACGATCTTGATGACGTTGATCAGCTTGTTGAGCTGTTTCGTCACCTGCTCGAGGGGCAACTCCTCGACGTCGACGACGACCGTGATGCGGGACAGGCCCGGCACCTCGGTGACGCCCACGGCGAGCGACTCGATGTTGAAGCCACGACGCGCGAACAGACCCGCGACGCGGGTCAGCAGACCTGGCTTGTTCTCCACCAGCAGGCTCAGCACATGACGGCTCATCTCAGTCCTCCCCGTCGAAGCTGGGCGCATGCTGTCGCGCGTACTGCACGAAACTGTTGCTCACGCCCTGCGGCACCATCGGCCACACCATCGCGTCGGCGGACACGACGAAGTCGATGACGACCGGACGATCGTTCGTTTCGAGCGCCAGGGTGATGGCGGCATCCACCTCTTCCGCCGTCTCCACACGGATGCCGAGACAGCCGTACGCTTCCGCGAGCTTCACGAAGTCGGGAACGCGCACCGAGCCGTGACCGGTGTTCAGGTCGGTGTTGGAGTGGCGCCCGGAGAAGAAGAGCGTCTGCCATTGGCGCACCATGCCGAGGCTCGAGTTGTTGATGATCGCGACCTTGATCGGGATGTCGTTCAGGACGCACGTGGCGAGTTCCTGGTTCGTCATCTGGAAGCAGCCGTCGCCGTCGATGGCCCACACGACGCGATCGGGCTCCGCGATCTTCGCGCCCATGGCGGCAGGCACCGAGTAGCCCATCGTGCCGGCGCCGCCGGAGTTCAGCCACGCGTTGGGACGCTCGTACTGGATGAACTGCGCGGCCCACATCTGGTGCTGGCCGACGCCGGCGGCGTAGACGGCCTCGGGCCCGGTGAGCTCGCCGATGCGCTTGATGACGTACTGCGGGGCGAGCAGCCCGTCCTCGGGCTCGGAATAGCCCAGGGGGAACTCCGCGCGCAGCCCGTCGAGGTACGACCACCACTCGGCGATGTCGGGGGTGTGCTCAGCGCGGGCGCTCTGGAAGGCGGCATCCAGGTCGACGAGCACCTCCTTGAGGTCCCCCACGATCGGCACGTCGGCGGTACGGATCTTCGAGATCTCGGCCGGGTCGATGTCGACGTGCACGACCTGCGCGTTCGGCGCGAACTCGTCGGCCTTGCCGGTGACGCGGTCATCGAACCGCGCGCCGAGCGCCACGATGAGGTCGGACTCCTGCAGCGCGAGCACGGCGGGAACGGTGCCGTGCATGCCGGGCATGCCGAGGTTCTGCGGGTGCGAGTCGGGGAACGCGCCCCGCGCCATCAGCGTCGTCACGACCGGGGCGCCGGCCGCCTCGGCGAACACGCGTAGCTCGGCCGCGGCACGCGCCCGGATGACGCCGCCACCCACGTACAGCACCGGCTTCTTGGCCTGCGCGATCAGCTGCGCCGCGGCCTGGATCTGCTTGCCGTGTGCCTTCGTGACCGGGCGGTATCCGGGCAGCTCGATCTTCGGCGGCCACACGAACGGTGCGGATGCCTGCTGGGCGTCCTTCGTGATGTCGACCAGCACGGGGCCGGGACGACCGGTCGATGCGACCTCGAACGCCGCGGCGATCGCGCCGGGGATCTCCTCGGCGGTCTTGACGAGGAAGGAATGCTTGGTGATCGGCATCGTGATGCCGACGATGTCGGCCTCCTGGAACGCGTCGGTTCCCATGAGATGGCTGAAGACCTGACCGGTGATGCAGACGATCGGCACCGAGTCCATGTACGCGTCGGCGATGGCCGTGACGAGGTTCGTCGCCCCGGGGCCCGAGGTCGCGATCGCGACGCCGGTACGACCGGACGCCGCGGCGTAGCCCTCGGCGGCATGGCCCGCGCCTTGCTCATGCCGGACGAGGATGTGCCGTACCGCGTCATCGTCCATGAGCGGGTCGTAGACCGGCATGATGGCGCCGCCCGGAAGACCGAACACGTCGGTCACCCCGAGCATGTCCAGGGAGCGGACGACGGCCTGGGCTCCGGTCATCACCGGCGCGGCGGCTCCTCGGGCGGGTGGTCGCGGCACGGCCGCGGTGTCGAGAGACATAGTGGTACCTCGGGTGTCGGATGCGTGTCAAGGCGGCTTCCCGCCCTGGGTGTCACGGCCTCAGCCGGTCGTCGCGCCCTCCGCTGCGGAGCGCACGAGTTTCGAGTACTTGGCCAGAACGCCACGGGTGTAGCGCGGGGGAAGCGGCTCCCAGCCGTCACGGCGGGAGTTCAGCTCTGCGTCGTCGACGAGTAGGTCGAGAGTGCGAGCCGCGATATCGACCCGTATCAGATCACCATCGCGCACGAAGGCGATCGGACCTGCGTCCACCGCTTCGGGTGCTATGTGGCCGATGCACAGGCCGGTTGTGCCGCCTGAGAATCTGCCGTCCGTCAAGAGTAGTACATCTTTTCCGAGCCCCGCACCCTTGATGGCCGCCGTGATCGCGAGCATCTCGCGCATGCCCGGGCCGCCCTTGGGTCCCTCGTAGCGGATGACGATGACGCTGCCTGCCGCGATCTCGCCCGCCTCCAGCGCATCCATCGCGCCGCGCTCGCGCTCGAAGACCCGCGCGGGGCCCTCGAACACCGAGGCGTCGAAGCCGGCCGTCTTCACGACCGCCCCCTCGGGCGCGAGCGTCCCGTGCAGGATCGTCAGGCCGCCCGTCGCGTGGATCGGGTTGTCGAAGGTGTGGATGACGGTGCCATCGAGGGGATCGGGGTCGAGCTCGGCGAGGTTCTCGGCGAGTGTCTTCCCGGTGACGGTGAGGGCGTCGCCGTGCAGCAGCCCCTCGTCGAGCATGGCCTTCATGATGACGCGGATGCCGCCGTGTCGGTCGACGTCGTTCATGACGTACTTCCCGAACGGCTTCATGTCCGCGACGTGTGGCACCCGGTCACCGATGCGGTTGAAGTCGTGGAGGCTCAGCTCGACCTCGGCCTCGCGAGCGATGGCCAGCAGATGAAGCACGACGTTCGTCGAGCCGCCGAGCGCCATGGCGAGGGCGATCGCGTTCTCGAACGCCTCTCGCGTCAGGATGTCGCGCGTCGTGATCCCCTGGCGCAGCAGGTTGACGACGGCCTCCCCCGATCGGTGCGCGTAGTAGTCGCGGCGACGGTCCGCGGACGGCGGCGCGGCCGAGCCCGGCAGGCTCAATCCCAGGGCTTCGGCAACGGACGCCATCGTGTTGGCGGTGTACATCCCGCCGCAGGCGCCTTCGCCCGGGGCGATCGCACACTCGATGCGTTTGAGGTCGGCCTCGCTCATCTTGCCGGCGAGGCACGCGCCGACGGCCTCGAACGAGTCGATGATCGTGACGTCCTTCTCGGTGCCGTCGGAGAGCTTCACCCAGCCGGGCGCGATCGATCCCGCGTAGAGGAAGACGCTCGACAGGTCGAGGCGGGCGGATGCCATGAGCATGCCAGGGATCGACTTGTCGCAGCCCGCGAGCAGGACAGTGCCGTCGAGGCGCTCGGCCATGACGACGGTCTCGACCGAGTCGGCGATGACCTCGCGCGAGACGAGCGAGAAGTGCATGCCCTCGTGACCCATCGAGATGCCGTCCGAGACGGAGATCGTGCCGAACTGCAGCGGGTAGCCGCCGCCGGCGTGGACGCCCTCCTTGGCTCCCTGCGCGAGGCGGTCGAGGCTCAGGTTGCAGGGGGTGATCTCGTTCCAGCTGGACGCGATGCCGATCTGGGGCTTGTCCCAGTCCTCGTCGCCCATGCCGACAGCGCGCAGCATGCCGCGGGACGTGGTCGCCTCGATGCCGTCCGTGACGACACGACTGCGGGGCTTGATGTCGATGGTGGGCTCGCTGTCCGGCATCCTCGAAGTCTATTCCTGCGACGTGTCCCGTTCGCGCGCGAGTCGCGTCAGCAGGGCGGCGAGCTCGGCGATGTCCCCGACCCGCAGCGTCGCCGCGGTCTCTCCCCCGCCGACGCGGATGCCGAGGTCCTCCGGACCGAGGCTTCGAAGAGCGTCCTCGTCGGTGACGTCGTCTCCGGCGAACAGGACGGCGGTCGCACCCGTTCGTCCCCGCAAACGCGCCACAGCCCCGTCCTTGCCCTCGGCTCGGAAGGCGTACTCGAGGATGTCGTGCCCGTCCCGGCGGCGCCAGTCACCGGCCTCTGCGCTCATGAGCGCAGCGATGGCATCGTGGACTCGCGTCTTCTGCCCGCTGTCGACGACGAGGCGGGTGTGCAGTGCGAAG
>CANSLE010000178.1 GCA_947647645.1 uncultured Microbacterium sp. | reverse complement strand
CGTCCTCGATGGCATCCGCGACTCCGCGGGTCCGCGGCGTGCTCGAGCGCCCTGGCTCCCGCCACTGCCCTCGAGCGTCCCGCTCGAGCGGGTCGCGGTTGCCGGGCGCATCGCCCTCGGCCTCGCCGACGAGCCCGACCGCCAGCGTCAGGAGGCGCTCCTTCTTCCTGATGATGCCCCCGGGCTGGTGATCCTCGGCGCGGCTGCCAGCGGCCGAACCTCGCTGCTGCGTGCCATCGCCCAGCAGCTGCCCGCCCTACCGGTGCGCGTCCCGAGCGACCCCGAGGCCGCCTGGGACACGATCGTGGGCATTTCGCGGGAAGGCGACCGCCGCGCGGTGCTGATCGACGACATCGATGCGCTGATCGGAAGGCTCCCGGCGGACTATGCGACGGAGATGGTCGGCTGCCTGGAACGCCTCGTGCGCGGCGCCCGCGCCGACGGAAGGACGGTCGTCGTCACGGCAGCCCGCGTCTCCGGTGCTCTTGCGCGCGTCATCGACCTCCTCCCGCATCGGGTGCTGCTGTCGTTGCCGACGCGGGCCGAACACGTCGCGGCCGGTGGCGACGGGGGCGACTTCGTCCGCGACCTGCCACCGGGGCGGGGGCGATGGGACGGCATGCTCGTCCAGTTCGCCCATCCGTCCGCCCCGCCGTCGCCGTCGCCGTCTCCGCGCGAAGATCCCACGCCACGGTCGTGGCGCCCCGCTGACAGCCCCAGCGGCGTCACCGCCGCCGTGGTGGGACCGGGCGGCGATCTGCGGGCGCTCCGCGAGTCGTGTGCACGCCACGGCGCGCGCCTGGAGACACTCGGGGAGGGCGCGGCATCCGGCGGGCTGTCCGATATCGCCGGCAGTGCGCGTCCGACCGAACCGCCGGTCGTCGTGCACGGTGCCCCCGAGGAGTGGCTCTCCCAGTGGAGAGCGCTCGCTGATGTGCGTGAGACCCATGACCTGCTCGTCGGAGCGGAATGCCTCGCGCAGTTCCGAGCGATCACCGGACGGCGGGAGCTGCCGCCCTACGCGCTCGAGGGCGCGGGCCGCGCCTGGCGCGTCGCAGCGCACGGCCCCTGCGAGCGCGTGCTCCTGTCAACGAGGTGACCGCGGGTCGCTGCGCGGGCACGCGGATGCCGCGGCTCAGACGGTCGGGCGAATGCGCCCCACGTCGCGCCCGCCGCCGGTGATCTCCAGGGGCAGTTGTGCCAGCGTCGCGATGACGTCGGCGGCGGCGAGGGCGCCCGCCCGTGCCAGAAGTGTGATCGCGACCGCGGTTGCGACGCGGCCGCTCCCGTCGAGCGTCTTCAGTGCGACGGTGGTGCCGTTCGGCGCGGTCATGATCATGATGCCCTCGGCGCCGCCTTTGGCGAAGACGCCGAGGCGCTCGATGGCGATCGTGTCCGGTCGACCCGGCCCGTCGATCGCCCACGGGTTCTCGCGGACGGCCCGCACGAGCGCGCCGGCCTGGCGGTGGAGCGCGAACGGCGACCGCTCCGACGCCGTGCCGATGCGATGTGCCGCGCGGGCGAGCGCGGTGAGGCTCATCGCGTACACCGGCGCTCCGCAGCCGTCGATCGCCGTCGTCGAGATCTTGGTCCCGGTGAGGCGCTCGATCACCTCGCGGATATGCACCTGGAGCGGATGCTGCGGGTCGAGATAGGAGTCTGTCTCCCAGCCGTTCGCGCTGCAGGCCAGGAGCATCGTCGCGTGCTTGCCGGAGCAGTTCATGCGCACGCGTGCGGGCTGTCCGAGCTCGCGGACGAGCTCGTCGCGGGTGGCGGTGTCGCCCGGCCATGCCGGCGGGCACTGGAGCTGGTCCTCCCCGAGTCCGGCCGTCGCGAGGATCTCGCGCACGACCGCCGCGTGGCGGTCCGTACCGCTGTGGCTCGCCGTCGACAGGGCGAGCTGCTCGCCCTCGAGAGTCACCCCGGCGGTGAGGCAGCCGAGCGCCTGGAGCGGCTTCATGCTCGAGCGCGGAAGGATCGGCGCCTCCACATCGCCGAGTGCGACCTGCACGACTCCCTCGGGATCGAGGACGATAGCCGCACCCGCGTGCCGCGACTCGACGAAGCCGCTGCGTTCGACGACGGCGAGTTCGACGGCGTCGGAGACCGCGATGGTCCCGGCCAGTGCGGACGTGCGGGCAGGTGCGTGAGGATCTGACACGCAGAAGAGCCTACTTCCAGGTCGAGGGCTGACAGACTGGCTCCATGATCGGTGAGCACCGCTACGCCCTGCACAGCCGCTGGACGGGAAACCGTGGCAGCGGGACGAGCGGGTACCGCGACTACGACCGTGCGGTCACGATCTCGGTGGAGGGGAAGCCGGCGCTCGCCGCCTCGAGCGACCGTGCATTCCGTGGCGACCCGGCCAAGTGGAACCCCGAAGACCTGCTGCTGGCGGCCCTGTCGGAGTGCCACCTGCTCTCCTACCTGCACGCCTGCGTGCAGGCGGGCGTCGTCGTCGTCTCCTACGAGGACGACGCGACGGGCCTCCTGACCGAGGACGGCCGCGGCGGGGGATCTTTCTCCGAGGTCGTGCTGCGTCCGCGGGTGCGGGTCGCGGCGGCATCCATGATCGCGGCGGCCGAGGCGGCGCATGCCCAGGCGCGCGAATGGTGTTTCATCGCGAACTCCGTCAACTTCCCCGTGCGTCACGAGGCGCAGGTGACGGTCGCGGTGCCGGTCAGCGACGCTCGTGCGGAAGGACCTGCTTGAGACGCTCGACGGGGTTGGATGCCGGGACCTCGTTGTACGCGTTGGCCAGCTCCTGCCCGGACAGGGCGTGGATGGCGGCCATGATCTCGTCCGTGGCCTGACGTCGCGCCCGTCCAGAGTCCGCGGAGCCGTGGTGCGACAGATCCAGCGGCTCACCGAACCGCACGGTCACACGTGGGCGCAGATGGGGGAACTTCGCCCCGACCGGCATGATCTCGTTGGTCCCCACCAGCCCGACGGGAACGACGGGCGCTCCGGTCTGGAGAGCGAGGAAGGCGACGCCGGTGCGTCCTTTGTACAGGCGTCCGTCGAGTGATCGCGTGCCCTCCGGGTAGAGGGCCGTCGACCACCCGGCCTCCAGCATCCGGCGCTGCTGGTCGAGCGCGTCCAGCGCCGCCTGGCCGGCGCCGCGCTGCACGGGGAAGGCGCCGACGGCGGTGAAGAACTGGCGGGACAGCCATCCCTTGAACCCGGGGCCGTCGAAGTAGCTCGACTTCGCGAGGAACCGTACCGGTCGCGGCGCGGCCATCGGGATGACGAAGGAGTCGATGAATGAGAGGTGATTGCTCGCGAGGATGACCGCGCCCTTGCGCGGGAAGTTCTTGCGACCTTCGATGCGCGGCCGGTACACGAGCCGGGCCAGCGGGGCCACCACCCAGCGGCCGATCACGTAGGTGGGTCCGATGCCCGTGACGTCGGGGGCCTCGGCGTCGTCCTGTGGCGGTGCGCCGGCGGCGTCGGGGGCGTGCTCGGCGGATGTCACCAGTCGAGGGTACTCCCGATCGCATGCCATGCCGCGCATGACCGGCCCGCATGGGCGGACGGGGATCGGGCGCGCTCCCAGCGCGCACAGAACAAACTAGGGAAGGATGGGAGGGTCCCTTCTCCAATCTGTGAGGTCTCATCGTGCGCCTGCGCCCGCTCGCCGCTCTGTCCATCGCCGCCGTGTCCGCCGTCCTCCTCGCGGGATGCGCCGGATCCGGTGGCGGCACCGCGTCGGGCAGCCCGACGGCGGCCGCGGCTGCGGACCTCTGCTCCGCGCAGGTGCCCTCCGGTGCTGCGACCGATGCGGTGACCGTGAGCGGTGATGCCGGTGTGGCTCCGACCCTGTCGTTCACCGCACCGCTGCAGATCGACAAGCTGCAGGCGAAGACGATCGGCAAGGGCACGGGGACCCCGGTCGCCGCCGGCGACTTCATCTCGTACGCGATGACTGCGTACGATGCCGTGACCGGTCAGAAGATGGGCGACATCGGTTACAAGGCGGGTCAGCTCCTGCCCGCGCAGATCTCGGCATCCAGCCCGCTGGGCCAGGTTCTCGGCTGCGGCGCGCCGGGCGAGCGCGTCGTCGCGACGTTCCCCGCCAGTGAGCAGGGCGCCGCACAGGTCTACGTGGTCGATCTCCTCTCGGTCGTGCCGAGCGCGGCTTGGGGGGCGGCGCAGACCCCCGCCGCGGGCATGCCGACCGTCGAGCTCGGCGACAAGGGTGCGCCGAAGATCACGCTGCCCGGCGGCAACCCCCCCGCCGCGACCCAGATCGCAACGCTCAAGAAGGGCGACGGTGCGACCGTGCAGAGCGGCGACCAGGTGCTCGTGCAGTACACCGGCATCCGGTGGTCGAACGGTCAGACCTTCGACTCCACGTGGGACAAGGGCGGCGTGCCGACGAGCTTCAGCACCACGGGTGTCGTGCCCGGCTTCCGCAAGGCGCTGGAGGGCCAGACGGTCGGCTCGCAGGTCCTGGTCGTCATGCCGCCCGCCGACGGATACGGCGAGGGCGAGATCAACACCAAGGACCTCAAGGGCGAGACCCTCGTGTTCGTGGTGGACATCATCGGAGCGCAGACCGCGCAGACCCGGTAAGGCGCTCACGCGCCCGAACGCCGTAGCGGGTGCCCGGTAGGCTGACGGGATGCGCCGCATCCTGATTCTCGGCTCGACCGGCTCGATCGGCACGCAGGCGTTGGACGTCGTCCGTACGCGACGGGACCGGTTCGAGGTCGTCGGCCTCGCGGCGGGTCGTCGTGCCGACGCCCTCCGCGCGCAGGCGGTCGAGTTCGATGTGCCGTACGTCGCCCTCGGGGCGCGCGAGGCGGAGCAGCTCGTGCGCGATGTGGATGCCGATGTCGTCCTCAACGGCATCACCGGGTCGGTCGGGCTCGGCCCGACGCTCGCCGCCCTCGAGTGCGGACGCACCCTCGCCCTGGCCAACAAGGAGTCGCTCGTCGTCGGGGGTGAGCTGGTGTCCGCTCTCGCCGCGCCGGGCCAGATCGTGCCGGTGGACTCCGAGCATTCCGCCATCGCGCAGGCGCTGCGCGCGGGGGACGGCGACGAGGTGCGCCGGCTCGTCTTGACGGCATCCGGCGGGCCCTTCCGGGGACGCACGCGGGCGCAGCTGCGGGATGTCACTCCCACAGAGGCCCTCGCGCACCCGACATGGGACATGGGACGCGTCGTCACGACCAACTCCGCGACGCTCGTCAACAAAGGGCTCGAGGTGATCGAGGCCCATCTGCTGTTCGGTGTGGCCTACGACGCCATCGACGTCGTCGTGCACCCCCAGTCCATCGTGCACTCCATGGTCGAGTTCGTCGACGGCTCGACGATCGCCCAGGCCTCGCCCCCGGACATGCGACTGCCGATCTCGCTCGGACTGGACTGGCCGCACCGCGTCGCCGGTGTCGGCGCCCCGCTGGACTGGACGACGGCGAGCTCGTGGACCTTCGAACCGCTCGACGAGGAGGCCTTCCCGGCGGTCGCGCTGGCCAAGAGCGTGGGCCGCGCCGGGTCCACCTATCCGGCGGTCTTCAACGCCGCCAACGAGCAGGCCGTGGACGCCTTCCACGACGGTCGGCT
>CANSLE010000177.1 GCA_947647645.1 uncultured Microbacterium sp. | reverse complement strand
TTTCCGATTACGAGTCGCACTGCATGACGGTTCGCCGTCGTGCTGGCTCCCACCTTTGGTGAGAGGAAACACGACTCATGACACTGGCGCCCCCGGCACCGCCGACGAGCCTCGATCGTTTGGGCGAGACCACGACGCTCGCCGTCTCCTACCTGCGCGTCTCCACCAAGGAGCAGGCAGAGCGCGGAGGCCGCAACGAGGGATTCTCCATCCCCGCCCAGCGCGACGCGAATCTACGCAAGGCCCGCGACCTCAACGCGATCGTCGTAGAGGAGTTCATCGACGCGGGCGAGTCCGCACGCAAGGCCGACCGGCCTGAGCTGATACGGATGATCCAGTACGTCAAGGCCCACCATGTTGCGTACTGCATCGTCCACAAGGTCGACCGGCTCGCCCGCAACCGCGCCGACGACGTAACGATCCACCTCGCGCTCAGGGAGGCCGGGGTGATGCTCGTCTCGGCCACGGAGAACATCGATGAGACGCCTTCGGGAATGCTGCTGCACGGCATCATGTCCACGATCGCGGAGTTCTACTCCCGCAACCTCGCCAGCGAGGTCACCAAAGGCATGACGCAGAAGGCGGCCACTGGTGGCACGGTTGCCCGCGCGCCCCTCGGCTACCTCAACGTCCACAAGCGCGACGAGCTGGGTCGCGACGTTCCCACCGTTGAGCCAGACCCTGATCGCGCCGCGCTCGTCAAGTGGGCGTTCGAGGCATACGCGAGTGGAAACTACTCGACCATCACCTTGCGCGAGGAGTTGATCGACCGCGGGCTCACGACCGTACCGACCCCGAAGCGCCCGGCGAAGCCGCCCGCACTCTCCACGATCCAACGGATGCTGTCGAACCCGTACTACAAGGGCGACGTGATCTTCCGCGGCGCCTCCTACGACGGTCTGCACGAGCCGCTGGTCAGCCCCGAGATGTGGTACCGCGTGCAGAACGTCCTCACCGCCCACCAGGTCTCCGGAGAGAAGACGCAGGCCCACGACCACTACCTGAAAGGCACGATCTACTGCGGCGACTGCGGCTCCCGGCTCATGGTCACCCACGCCAAGAACCGGCACGGGAACGTCTACCCGTACTTCATCTGCGCCGGCCGGCACTCCAAGCGCACCAACTGCACCCGGCAGGCGATGCCCGTGGCCGACATCGAGCAGAAGATCGAGGACTACTACAGGCAAGTGCAGATTCCCGAACACGTCGTCACCGCGCTCCGGCATATGCTCACCCGCCAGTTCGATGACCTGCACATCGCGAGCAAGGCTGAGCGGCGAACGCTGGTGACCGAACGCGACCAGCTCCGCGACGAACGTCGCAGCCTGCTGCACGCCCACCACGCCGGGGCCGTGCCGCTCGACCTGCTCAAAGAGGAACAAGACCGCCTCTCCCGGCGGCTCGCGTTCCTCGACTCGCGTATCGAGGCCGGGGAGGTCGAGTACGACCAGGCCAAGGCCCACCTCGAAGACTGCCTGGCTCTGGCCGGCAATGCTCACGCGATCTACATGAGCCTCGATGACTCCTTGCGTCGCATTGCCAACCAGGCGTTCTTCGAGCGGATCAACATCTACGAGGTCGAGAGCGCCGACACCGTGGACGCAGAGCACGGCGAGCCCTTCGACACGCTGTTCGATCCCGCCCTCCACACAGAGGCGCTGGCCTTCGATGCACGGCTACAGGCAGGCGACTATGCTCAACCCGCTCATGTCGCGGGTTTGAACATCGAACATTGGGTGGGCCCTGCCGGGATCGAACCGACGACATCCACGGTGTAAACGTGGCGCTCTACCAGCTGAGCTAAAGGCCCTGACCTCCCCAGTCTAGGAGGACGGGGCGATCACGAGTCGCGTCCGACCACGCGCGGCTCGGCGGGGTTGAGGTAGACGTCGCCGTCCGTGCCGAGCCGCGAGTGACGGCGCGAGTAGGCGACGTACACGACGAACCCGATGACGAGCCAGATGAGGAACCGCAGCCAGGTCTCCACGGTGAGGTTGAGCATGAGGTAGACGCAGATGACGGCGGACAGGATCGGCAGCACGGGGCTCCACGGGACGCGGAAGCCTCGCTTCAGGTCGGGACGAGTGCGACGCAGGACCACGACGCCGACCGACACGAGCACGAACGCCGACAGCGTGCCGATGTTCACCATCTCCTCCAGCACCCCGATCGGCGTGAGGCCGGCCACGAGGGCGACGATCGCCGTCACGATGATCGAGATCACCCAGGGCGTGCGCCGGGTCGCGTGGACCTTCGCGAGCCTCTGGGGCAACAGCCCGTCGCGCGACATCGCGAAGATGATGCGCGTGGCACCGATGAGCAGCGTCAGCACGACGGTCGTCAGACCCGCGACCGCACCGGCCGAGATGACCGTCGCCATCCACGCCTGTCCGTGATGGGTGAAGGCGTTGGCGAGGGCCGCTGCGGGATCCAGCTCGTCGTAGCGCACCATGCCGGTCACGACGAAGGCGACGGCGCAGTACAGCAGGGTGCAGATCGCCAGCGAGGCGATGATGCCGATCGGGAGATCCCGCTGCGGGTTCTTGGTCTCTTCGGCCGTGGTCGCGACGACGTCGAAGCCGATGTACGCGAAGAAGACCAGGGCCGCCCCGGCGAGGATGCCGCCGACGCCGAACGCCATCGGCGCCGACCCGGAGAGGAACTGCAGCAACGGCTGCGTGAGACCCGTCGCGGCCTCCCGTGGCGCGGCATCCGGGACGAACGGCGTGTAGTTGGCCGGGTTGATGAACATGATCCCGGCGACGATGACGAAGAGCACGATGAAGAGCTTCACGCCGACGAGCACGAGGTTCACCCGCATCGACTCACGGATGCCGGCGGTCATGAGCGCTCCCAGCACGATCACCAGCAGGATCGCCATCACGTCGACCGTTCCGCCGTACGCGATCGCCGCCGGCAGGGGGATGCCGAGTTGACCGAGCAGAACCCCGAGGTAGGCGCTCCAGCCTTGGGCGACCACGCTCGCGCCGAGGAACATCTCGAGGATGAGGTCCCACCCGATGATCCACGCGAACAACTCACCCAGGGAGGCGTAAGAGAAGGTGTACGCCGACCCCGAGACGGGGACCGTCGAGGCAAACTCGGCGTAGCACATGGCCGCGAGGGCACAGGCGATGGAGGCCACGATGAAGCTGAGGACCACCGCGGGGCCTGCGACCTCGTGCGCCGCGCGTCCGGTGAGGGTGAAGATGCCGGCCCCGATCACGACGCCCACACCGAAGACGGTCAGATCGAGCGCGGACAGCGACTTGCGGAGGCGGAACTCCGGCTCCTCCGTATCCGCGATGGACCGTTCGATGGACTTCGTGCGCATCACGCTCATGGCGCCTCCTCCGTGGACCCCGCGGGGATGCCGTCGCGGCGCCGCGGTCAGGGTGATCATGCTAATCGCGGGACGAGAGTCACCGGAACGCCTGTCCACATGTCGGGGTAGGTTGGGACGGTGAAATCCCGACCCGCCGACCAGCTGCTCTTGCTCGACCTCGCGAGCCTCGACGCCGATATCCGCGCGGCGGAGCACGCTCGCCGCAACCCTGAGCAGGCCGGACGGGTCCAGGAGCTCCTCGCGCAGCGGCAGACGATGTCCTCCGAATTGACGACTCTTCTCGGCGTGCGCGACGACGTCAAGGCGGAACTGGCGCGTCTCGAGTCCGATGTGGCGCTCGTGGAGGCTCGGGTCGCCCGCGACACCGCCCGCCTGTCGACGTCCGCCAACGCCAAAGAGGCTCAGGGTCTCGAGCACGAGCTCGCGTCGCTCGCGAAGCGCACCAGCGACCTCGAGGATGCCGAGCTCGACCTGATGGAGCGCCTCGAGGTGGCGGACTCGGCTGTGTCGGCACAGCAGGACGCGATCGCGGCCGTGAACGAGGAAGGGGCCCGCCTGAGCGCGGCGGCGAAGGAGAGCGTGGCGTCCGCAACGGCGCGCGGTGAGGCCGCTCAGCGCGACCGGGCAGCGATCGCCGCCCGCGTTCCCGGCGATCTCCTCGCCCTGTACGAGCGCCTCGCGTCGCGCGGCGTCGGCGTGGGACTGCTGCGCCGCAAGACCTGCGAGGGCTGCCACATGGTGCTCTCCGGCAACGACCTGCAGACGATCCGCCAGGCGGCCGACGACGACGTCGTCATGTGCCCGGAGTGTGGCGGCATCCTCGTGCGCACGGAGGAATCCGGTCTGTGAACCGCGCCAGCGCGGCGGGCTCGCCGCGCTGGCGCGTGGTCGCGAGGGAAAGCGACCACGCCGTCGTGACGACAGTCGACGCCGAGCTCGAGATCGTCGCCGTCGAACGACGCCCCCTCGACGCGTGGTGGGATGGCGACCGCGCTGCGCGGTGGGTATGGTCGGACACGACCCGCTGGTATCCCGCAGTCCTCCGCGCCGGAGCCGTCGTGGCGCGGTGTCATGATCTCCGGCTGTCACACGCGATCCTGCGCGGCAGCACGCTCGTGACCGACGCCTCCGCGCTGCGCGCGGCGACGCGCTGGGACGTCGCGGTCGATGATCCGATCGCCCCGCCTTCCCCGGCACCGACGCTCTTCGAGATCGAGGAGCCCGCGGCATCCGGAGTCCCCGATGATCCCGATGAGACGCTGGCGGAGTTCCGACGTCAGCAGCAGGCGCTGCGCGACGCGACGGATGCCGCACGGCTACGCCTGCTCCTCGCGGCGGAGTCCGCCGGTGCCCTCCTCGCGGCGGAGATGCACGAGGCGGGGCTGCCGTGGGACCGGGCGACGCACGAGGCGATCCTGGAGGACGCCCTCGGATCGCGCCCGGGGCCGGGGGAATCGCCGGAGCGGGTTCGTGAGCTCGCCGCACAGGTGCGCGCCGCCCTCGGCGATCCGAGCGCGAGCCTCGACTCCCAGCCGAAGCTGCTGCGGAGCCTGCACCGCGTCGGGGTGGCCGCGCAGTCCACGAGCCGCTGGGAGCTGGGGGAGTACGATCACCCGGCCATCGCCCCGCTCCTCGCGTACAAGAAGCTGACCAGGCTCATGAGCGCGAATGGCTGGGGATGGCTCGACGAGTGGGCTCCTGACGGCCGCTTCCGCCCGGTGTACGTCCCCGGCGGCGTGGTCACGGGCCGGTGGGCGTCGTCGGGGGGCGGAGCGCTGCAGATCCCACGACAACTGCGCCCCGCCGTGCGTGCCGATCCCGGGTGGCGACTGGTCGTGGCCGACGTGGCGCAGCTCGAGCCGCGCGTCCTCGCCGCGATGGCGTCCGACGAGGCACTCGCCTCGGCGGCACGGGGTCGGGACCTCTACGAGGGCATCGTGTCGAGCGGCGTCGTCCAGACCCGACAGGAGGCGAAGATCGCCGTGCTCGGCGCGATGTACGGCGCGACGACCGGCGACAGCGGACGGCTGGTGCCGGCACTGCGCCGCGCGTATCCCCGGGCGATGAGCCTCGTGGACGCGGCGGCGGCGACGGGGGAGCAGGGCGGTATCGTGTCGACCTGGCTCGGCCGCTCGAGTCCGGCCGCGTCGCCGGCGTGGCGCGAGATCCAGTCGGCGGCTGCTCTTCCCGAGGCGACGGAGATCGATCGCACGCGTGCGCGGCGCTCCGCGCGGGACCGGGG
>CANSLE010000176.1 GCA_947647645.1 uncultured Microbacterium sp. | reverse complement strand
CGCCGCGCCGAAACGCCCCCAGTATCGCGTGCCGTCGTCGGCGACCACCCACGCGTCGCCCGGGTCGCGCGGCCCGTGGGGGCGGCGCGGCTCACCGGGAGCGGGAGGCACGATCGTCACCCGTTCAGCCTTTCACACCCCGGCGGCCATGCACCCTCGGGTCGAAGACCACGCCCGGATTATGCACGGCGCATCACTCTGCGACACGCCCACATCTGGGCATGACGCACTCTTCAGACCCCACATATTGTGGTCAGACCAAGCCCAGTCCACGAGCGACCGAAAGCAGGATCCCCCATGTCCTCCGCCCCCATCCCCCCGAGCGACACCGTCGTGTCGGCCCGCGCCACGATCGACGAGTACCTCGCTCGTTCCGACTGGCGCATCAACGCGAACGCCAACCAGGGCTACTCGCTGGGCGGCATGATCCTCAACTCCGCCGGAAAGCTCGTCGCCAACTACTGGCTCGACGAGGTCTACGACCCCGCCGCCGGCACGGCCCACCGCGAGGGCGACCTGCACATCCACGACCTGGACGTCTTCGCCGGCTACTGCGCCGGGTGGTCGTTGCGCATGGTGCTCGAGCAGGGCTTCAACGGTGTCGCGGGCAAGATCTCCAGCACCCCGCCGAAGCACTTCTCCAGCGCCCTCGGCCAGCTCGTCAACTTCCTCGGCACGCTCCAGAACGAGTGGGCCGGCGCGCAGGCGTTCAGCTCGTTCGACACCTACCTCGCCCCCTACGTACGCGTCGACGCGCTGAGCTACGACGACGTACACCAGGCGATGCAGGAGTTCGTCTTCAACCTCAACGTCCCCTCCCGCTGGGGCACCCAGACCCCCTTCACCAACCTCACGTTCGACTGGGTGTGCCCCGACGACCTCCGCGACCAGCATCCCCTGCTCGGCGGCCGCGTGCAGGAGTTCACCTACGGCGACCTCGTCCCCGAGATGGCGATGATCAACCGCGCCTTCATCGACGTCATGACCACCGGCGACGCCGACGGCCGCGCGTTCACCTTCCCCATCCCCACCTACAACATCACCCGCGACTTCGACTGGGAGGGCGAGAACGTCGATGCCCTCTTCGCGATGACGGCGAAGTACGGCCTCCCCTACTTCCAGAACTTCCTCAACTCCGACCTCGACCCCCACATGATCCGTTCCATGTGCTGCCGCCTGCAGCTCGACCTCACCGAGCTCCTCAAGCGCGGCAACGGCCTGTTCGGCTCGGCGGAGCAGACCGGCTCCATCGGGGTGGTGACGATCAACTGCGCCCGCCTCGGCTTCCTGCACTCCACCGGCACGGGCGACGACACGGCCGCACTCGCCCGCCTCGACGAACTGCTCGACATCGCCCGCGACAGCCTCGAGGCCAAGCGCGAGGTGATCGGCCACCACCTCGCCGGCGGGCTCTTCCCCTACACGCAGCGCTACCTCGGCACCCTCGAGAACCACTTCTCCACCATCGGCGTCAACGGCGTGAACGAGTATGTCCGCAACCTCACGCGCGACGCGCACGACATCACGACGGATGCCGGCGCCGCCCTCGCCACCCGCCTGCTCGACCATGTCCGCGCCCGCATCACCGACTTCCAGCAGCAGACCGGTCACATGTACAACCTCGAGGCGAGCCCCGCGGAAGGCGCGACGTACCGCTTCGCCAAGGAGGACATCGCCCGCTTCGGCTCCGCTCAGGATGCCGCGACGACGGCGTCCCCCGGCATCCGTCACGCCGGCACCAGGGCGAACCCGTACTACACGAACTCGTCGCAGCTGCCCGTCGGCTACACGAGCGACCCGTTCCTGGCGATGGCGATGCAGGAGCCGCTGCAGCAGAAGTACACCGGCGGCACGGTGCAGCACCTCTATCTCGGCGAGGCGATGCCCTCGGCATCCGCCTGCCGCGACCTCGTGCGGCGCTCTCTGGAGCGCTTCCGCCTGCCGTACCTGACGATCACGCCGACCTTCTCGATCTGCCCGCGCCACGGCTACCGTTCGGGCGAGCACGAGAGCTGCCCCGACTGCGGCGCCGTGTGCGAGGTCTGGACACGCGTCATGGGTTACTTCCGGCCGATCGCCGGCTTCAACATCGGCAAGAAGGGCGAAGCTCAGGAGAGGACGTACTTCGTCGCACCCGGGCAGGCGGCGACGGCATCCGCCACACCGCAGGAGGGGTCATGGTCCGCACCGCTGCAGCCAGCGAGCTGAACATCGCCGGGGTCACGGCGTTCTCCACCGTCGACTGGCCCGACACGATGACGGCGACGCTGTTCCTGCAGGGCTGCCCCTGGAACTGCTTCTACTGCCACAACCCGGCACTCATCGACCCGAGGGCGGACGGCTCGGTGAGCTGGGCCGACATCACCGACCTGCTGTGCGACCGCATCGGACTGCTCGACGGCGTGGTGTTCTCCGGCGGCGAGCCGACGATGCAGCGCGCGCTCGTCCCGGCGATGCAGATGGTGCGTGCGCTCGGGTTCCGCGTGGGTCTGCACACCGCGGGGGCCTACCCCGGGCTGCTCGCGCAGGCGCTGCCGTACGTGGACTGGGTGGGGCTGGACATCAAGGCCTCGCGCGAGGACTACGCCGCCGTCACCGGGCGCGGCCCGAGCGGTGAGCACGCGTGGCGGTCGCTGGAGCTCGTGCTCGGCAACCGGCTGCTGCGCGCGGGGTCCGACCATCCGCTCGACTACGAGGTGCGCACCACTGTGCACCCCGCGGCGATCGACGACGCGGGGCTGCGCGAGCTCGGGTGCCGGCTCGCCGACGCCGGCGTCGACCACTGGGCCGTGCAGCGATTCCGCGAGACGGGCGCGCGACAGCCGCTCCCCCGTGTGGGGGATGCCGAGGCGCCCACGCTCCGGCTCGACGACCTGCCGACGGAGCGGTTCCGGTCGCTGGTCATCCGCTGACCGGACCGCGTGTCGCCTCGCGGCTGTGTCGCGCACTCACGGCCGATCCGACCGAACTGCCTGGGATGCCGCGGCGCTGTGTCGCGCCCCCGACCGAATGCCCGCACGCCGCACGACCGCCCGCCTGAGCGAACGCCCGCCTGACCGCCCGGACTGCAAGGGATACGGACCGACACGCCGCGGCATCCGCGAAGGCCACCGCGCGCCGCCGCAGAAGCCTTGCAGTTCGGTCCGGCGCGTTCAGCGCCGCTCCCCCAACGACCGGGAGGGATGCCGCGGTGCTGCGCCGCTCCCCCGACCGCCCGACCTGCAAGGGATGCCGCAGGACACGCCGCGGCATACGGCCGACGCACCGCGCGTCGACACAGAAGCCTTGCAGTTCGGTCACGCGCGTTCAGCGCCGCTCGCCCAACGGCCGGGACGAAGCACCAAGGGTGAGCGAGCATGGCGAGCCGAAACCCCGTGTGCGCCCCGCCCGAACTGCAAGGGATGCCGACCGACACGCCGCGGCATCCGCGAAGGCCACCGCGCGTCGACACAGAAGCCTTGCAGTTCGGTCACGCGCGTTCAGCGCCGCTCGCCCAACGGCCGGGACGAAGCACCAAGGGTGAGCGAGCATGGCGAGCCGAAACCCCGTGTGCGCCCCGCCCGAACTGCAAGGGATGCCGACCGACACGCCGCGGCATCCGCGAAGGCCACCGCGCGCCGCCGCAGAAGCCTTGCAGTTCGGTCACGCGCGTTCAGCGCCGCTCGCCCAATGACCGGGACGAAGCACCAAAGGTGAGCGAGCATGACGAGCCGAAACCCCGTGTGCGCCCGACCGCCCTGCAAGGGATGCCGCGGGACACGCCGCGGCATCCGGCCGACGCACCGCGCGCCGCCGCAGAACCCTTGCAGTTCGGTCAGAAGCGGCGCGCCAACGCGGCGGCGCCGGCTCAGCGCTGCCGGCGCTCGCGCACCCGCATGTTGGTGACGATGGGCGTGCCCTCGAAGCCGAAGATCTCGCGCAGGCGGCGCTGGATGAAGCGTCGGTACCCGGGGTCGAGGAAGCCGGTCGTGAACAGCACGAACGTCGGCGGGCGCGTGCTGGCCTGCGTGCCGAACAGGATGCGCGGCTGCTTGCCACCGCGCAGCGGATGCGGGTGCTCTGCCACGAGCTCGGCGAGGAACGCGTTGAACTTGCCGGTCGGGATGCGCTGGTCCCACGATGCAAGCGCCGTCTCCAGCGCCGGCACGAGCCGGTCCAGGTGCCGGCCGGTGCGCGCCGAGATGTTCACGCGCGGCGCCCACGTGACATGGGCGAGGTCCTGCTCGATCTCACGTTCGAGGTACCGGCGGCGATCGGCGTTCTCCATGTCGTCGTCGTTGAGGCGATCCCACTTGTTGAACGCCAGCACGAGG
Organism: uncultured Microbacterium sp.; assembly: GCA_947647645.1. GTDB lineage: Bacteria > Actinomycetota > Actinomycetes > Actinomycetales > Microbacteriaceae > Microbacterium. The sequence goes on along the minus strand of CANSLE010000176.1, from coordinate 1,288 downwards.
GCACGGCCCGACTCGAGCACCAGGTCGATGATGTTGAGGTCCTGCACGCTGATCGACTGCGACACGTCGAGCACGACGACGGCGACCTCCGCCTTCTCGAGCGCGGCCGAGGTGCGCAGCGACGCGTAGAAGTCGGCGCCCTGCTGCAGGTGCACGCGACGGCGGATGCCGGCGGTGTCGACGAAACGCCACAGCTTGCCGCCGAGCTCGACGATCTCGTCCACAGGATCACGGGTGGTGCCCGCGAGCTCGTTGACGACCACGCGCTCCTCGCCGGCCGCCTTGTTCAGCAGCGACGACTTGCCGACGTTCGGGCGGCCGAGGATCGCGACGCGACGGGGGCCGCCGAGCTCACCCTTGGCGACTGCGGAGATCTCCGGCAGCACCTTCATGACCTCGTCGAGCAGGTCCGCGACGCCACGGCCGTGGATCGCGGAGACCGGGTGCGGCTCGCCGAGACCGAGGTTCCACAGGGCCGCGGCCTCGGGCTCCTGGCGGGCGTCGTCGATCTTGTTCGCGACGAGGAAGACCGGCTTCTTCGTCGTGCGCAGGAGCTTGACGACGGCCTCGTCGGTCGCCGTCGCACCGACCATCGCGTCGACGACGAACAGCACGACGTCGCAGAGCTCGATCGCAACCTCCGCCTGCGCGGCGACGGAACGGTCGATGCCGCGGGCGTCGGGCTCCCACCCTCCGGTGTCGACGAGGCTGAAGCGGCGGTCCATCCACTCCGCCTTGTACGTGACGCGGTCGCGGGTGACGCCCGGGGTGTCCTCCACGACGGCCTCACGGCGGCCGAGGATGCGGTTGACGAGCGCGGACTTGCCGACGTTCGGCCGTCCGACGATCGCGACGACCGGCAGCGCCGGCAGCATCTCGACGACCTCGCCGCCGGCGGTGAAGCCGGCGAGCAGCTCATCGTCCTCATCGTCGAGCTCGTAGTCGGCCAGCGAGGCGCGCAGCGCCGCCGCCCGCTGCTCGGCGAGCTCCTCGTCGAGGTTCGCGAGCTTCTCCTCGATCTGGTCGGGACCGGCCTCGTATTCGTCTTCAGCGGCCATCGGGGTTCTCCTGTGCAGTGGGGGCGACCGCGGAGATCACGTCGAGGACGGCCTCCACGGTCTGCGTGAAATCGAGTTCGGTCGAATCGATGACCGTCACGCCGTCGGCGGCGGTGAGGAAGTCGACCACGGTGCTGTCCGCGGCATCCCGTCGGTGCAGCGCCGCGGCGACTGCGGTGGCGTCCTCGGCGGTGAGCTCCGCGCTGCGCCGTGCGGCACGCACCTCGGGC